>JBCCHV010000066.1 GCA_039028635.1 Acidobacteriota bacterium | reverse complement strand
GTTTGCGCCGCGAGGGGCTACCCGCCCCTCCCTGCGCGCCCCGCTCCGGCCCACGAAGCGCGGTTCTTGGGCCTCCTCTCCCGTCGCGGCGGCTGCGCCGCCACCGGGCCGGGGGCGCCCAGCCCTTCCGGGCCCGGAAGCAGGTTGCCGATGAGTTTTTCAGCAACCTGCTAGGCCGCAGTCCCGCCGATCCTGGACTTGACAGCCGGGGTCGCCCTTTGCATAATCCGTAAGCGCTTACAATTAATCATCTCCAGGGAGAGCCTCATGGACTTCTATCGACATCTCGGACCGATGGCCATCGGCTCGCGGCTGCGCGCCCTGACGGCTCGCATCACCGAGGACGCCGCCCAGCTCTACGCCCTCTACGGCTCTCCCCTCGACCCGCGCTGGTTTCCGGTGGTCTACGTGCTCGCCCACCAGGGCCCCTTGCCGGTGGGCGAGATCGGACGCATCATCGGCCACTCCCACGCCTCGGTGAGCCAGATTCTCAAGGCCATGACCAAGGCCGGCCTGGCGACTTCGGAGCGCAGTGCGGAGGATCGGCGCCAGCGCCTCGCCCGCCTCACCGAGGCCGGTCACCAGGCAGTCGACCAGATGGCGCCGCAGCGACGCGATGTCAGCGCCGCCGTCGACGACATCCTGGGCGCCATGAGCCACGACCTGTGGGCCGCCCTCGGCGAGGTCGAGGCGATCCTCGACCGCCAGAGCCTCTACGAGCGGGTCGCCCGGCGCTTTCACGCTTCCCCCGCCGGCGAGGTCGCAGTGCGCGACTTCGAGGCCGGCGACGGCCCGGCCTTCGAGCGCCTCAACCGCGAGTGGATCGACGCCTACTTCGAGATCGAGGAGCAGGACCTGCGTTACCTGCAGAATCCCGAGGCGACCATCCTCGAGCCCGGCGGCCAGATCCTGATGGCCCTCCACCGCGGCGAGGTGGTCGGCACCTGCGCCCTGATCAAGATGGACGACGGCGGCTTCGAGCTCGCCAAGATGGCGGTCACGCCCTCGGCCCAGGGTCTCGGAATCGGCGCCCTCCTCGGCCGAGCGGTGATCGAGCGGGCGCGCCAGCTCGGCGCGCCCCGCGCCTTCCTGGAAAGCAACCGGCGCCTGGCGCCGGCGCTCCAGCTCTACCGCAAGCTGGGTTTCGTCGAAGTCGAGAACCAGCCCTCCGGGTACTCACGGTCGGACATCCAGATGGAAATCCGGCTCAACGATCGGCCTGCCAGCGCAAGCTGAACCAATCGAGGTGGCGGGTGGCGATCATCAGCAAGGCGAGGACGGCGAACAAGCCCACCGCTCCCACCAGCAGGGCGAGATCCTCGAGGCGCAGCAGCACGAACAGATAGCCATAGAGCAGCGCCAAGGACACACCGACGATACCGGCGCGACGCCAACCGCCGAGCACGCTCGCCGAGTAGGCGGCGATCAATCCGACGGTGGCGACGGCGGCGAGGCCGTAGGCAGCAGCGAAGCCGAGGTGCTCGGCGAGGGCCAGCAGCAGGACGTAGAACACCGACTGGGCGAAGCCAACGAGCAGATACTGCACCGCATGCAGGCGCCGCGGGCTGGTGACCTCGAGCAGGAAGAAGGTGCCGAAGGTCAGCACGATGAACAACATCGCGTACTTCACCGCCCGCTCCGTCTGTTGGTAAGCGTCCGCCGGCAGAATCAAGGACACGCCGAAGGCCGTCGCGTCGAGGGTCACGTCGGCGACCTGGCCGTCCCACCACAGGCCTGGAAAGCCGCGGCCGAAGGCGGGCACTTGCCAGTCGGCCGCAAATCCCGCGGCATCGAGTCGGCGCTGCTGCGGCAGGAAGCTGCCGACGAACCCGGGATCCTGCCAGGGCGAGCCGAGAGCGACCGTCGTGAGGTCGCCCACCGGGATGAACAGCAGCTCTTCGGCGCCGCGCAACGAAAGGTCGAAGGAGAACGGCACCGCGCTGTCGGCGGCGAGGTCCGAAAGCGGTACCCGGATGCCACTGCCGAGGCCGTCGGCGAGACCGGCGCCGGGCCGGAAGGGGTATTCACCATCGCCCCACTCGAGGATCACTTCACGCTGCAAGCCGCGCGGTGTCGACAGCAACAGGGCCACTTCCGCATCCTGCCAGCGCACCCGGCGATCGTCGCCACCGAGATCTGGAATCTCGAAATGACCGCTGGCCGCCAGCTCGCTCTCGTAGAGCACGACCTCGAACAGGCCGCGATTGCGGATCTCGGGGTTGACCTCTCCCTGCCAGCTCAAGGATTTCGGCAAGATGCGAACGTAGTGGGCTTGCCAGTAGGTCTTGACGGCGTCGCCCTCTTTCTCGACCGGCCGCTCGCGCAGCACCTCGACCGGCACCGTCAGCACCGGGCCGAGCAGGGTCTGGGCGCTGCCCCAGGTGCGGGTGATCTCGTGGCGCACTTCCTGCTGCCGGCCCATGCGCTCGTTGACCAGGGAGCGCACCCGGCTCACCGGCAAGAGCAGCAGCAGAAGCAAAAAGCCCAGGGTCGCCAGCTTGACGAAGGTCGACTCCCCCAGGCGTTGAATCAGAGTTGGGTTTGCATTCGGCTCCATCCTCCCTCCTTTCGCCGCCATCAAGGCAAGGGAGTCGGGCGGCGGCAAAGCAGGACGAAGGCCGATCGGTGGCACTCCGTGTCAACCGGCTGGCGCGAGAGCACCTGCTATCCTGCAGCCATCTCTTTACATTCAGCTCACCATCAGCGCCAAGCCCACCCTCGATGCAAGGAGTCCCGATGAAAATCCTGGCTTGCTCGCTTCTGCTGACTTTGACCGCGGTGCCCCTCGCTGGTCAGAGCCTCAATCTCGACTTCGGCGCCCCGGACCATGGGCCGGACGCCAGCTACGCCGCAGCGGGCATCGCCGGGGTGTGGAACAGCCTGCCGGCGGACCACGCCACCACCACCGACGACCTGGTGGATCTCCAGGGCGCGGTGACGGCCGTCAGCGTGCGTCAGTTCGGCGGCCTCGACACCCCGCTCGCGGTCGACCCCAGCACCAGCGGCGACGACGCCCGCCTGCTCGACGACTACCTGGTCACCTTCAGCGCCGGCCTCGAGTCCTGCCTGTTCTTCACCGGCCTGATGCCGGGCGAGTACGTGGTCTTGATCTACGCCCGCATGCCGAACGCTCCGGACGTGCTGAGCGATACCTTCGTCGATCAAGAACTCGGCGTGCCCCACTACTCCGTGGGCGGCGCCTGGTCCGGCCAGCACCGCGAGCTGATCACCTTCTCGCGCCACCGCGTCCTGGTCGACGCGACCGGCCGACTCGACCTCCACTCGGGGATCGTGGCCGGCGCCGATCCCAGCCAGGGCGCCGCCCTCAATGGCCTGCAGATCCTGCGCGCCGAGATCTTCGAGGACGGATTCGAGAGCGGCGACCTGACGCGCTGGAGTAGCGTCGGTTAACGACGGCCGAGGATCAGCCTCCCGAGCTAGAATCGGGCCATGAAAATCGTCAGCATCGGCGGAGGTCCCGCAGGGCTCTATTTCGGCATTCTGATGAAGCGGGCGTTTCCGGAGACGGAGATCCGCATCCTCGAACGCAATCGCCCCGACGACACCTACGGCTGGGGCGTGGTGTTCTCGGACGAGACGCTGGAGAACTTCGAAGCCGCTGACGCGGTGAGCTACGCCGAGATCACGCGTCATTTCAAGCACTGGACCGACATCGAGACCTACCGCCACGGCGAGTGCACGGTCTCCACCGGCCATGGCTTTTCGGCGCTATCGCGCAAAAAGCTCCTGGCGATCCTGCACCGCCGGTGCCTCGACCTCGGTGTCGAGATCGAGTTCGAGCGCGAGGTCGCCAGCCTCGATGAGTTTCGCGATGCCGACCTGATTCTCGCCGCCGATGGCGCCAATAGCTGGGTACGCCGCCAGCTCGCCGACCAGTTCCGGCCGCGCATCGATTGGCGACGCTGCAAGTTCACCTGGCTGGGCACGGACAAGCCGCTGTCGGCCTTCACCTTCATCTTCGAGCCCAGCGAGCACGGCCTGTTCCAGGTCCACGCCTACCCCTTCGAGGAGGGCCTTTCGACCTGGATCGTCGAGTGCCGCGAAGAGACCTGGCAGGCGGCCGGCCTCGCCGCGGCCACCGAGGCGGAGACGGTGGCCTTCTGCGAAGAGCTCTTCGCCGAGCATCTCGACGGCTATCGGCTGCTCAACAACCGTTCCATCTGGCGCAGCTTCCCGACGGTTCAGTGCGAGACCTGGCACCACGGCAACGTCGTCCTGCTGGGGGACGCCGCCCACACCGCCCATTTCTCCGTCGGCTCCGGCACCAAGCTCGCCATGGAAGACGCGGTGACCCTCGTCGAGGCCTTCCAGCAGCGACCGGGGGGCTCCATTGCCGAGATCCTCGAGGCCTATGAGAACGCCCGCTGGGTGGAAGTCGTCAAGCTCCAGAAGGCCGCCCAGACCAGCCTCGAGTGGTTCGAGAACTCGGCCCGCTTCGAGGATCAGGAGTCGGTGCAGTTCACCTTCAACCTGATGACTCGCAGCAAGCGCATCACCTACGACAACCTCGCCGAACGGGATCCCGAGCTGGTGCGCCGGATCAACGCCTGGTACTGCCGCGACCGCGGGGTCGAAGTCCCCGCCGGCGCCGAGCCGCCGCCGCCCGCCTTCACTCCCTTCCGCCTCGGCGACCTCGAGCTCGCCAACCGCATCGTGGTCAGCCCGATGTGCCAGTACTCGGCCCGCGACGGCCTGATCGACGACTGGCACCTGGTGCACCTCGGCAGCCGCGCCATCGGCGGCGCCGGCCTGATCATCACCGAGATGACCGACGTCACGCCGGAAGGACGGATCACCCCCGGCTGCGCCGGTCTGTGGAACGACGA
Source organism: Acidobacteriota bacterium (assembly GCA_039028635.1). Classification (NCBI taxonomy): domain Bacteria; kingdom Pseudomonadati; phylum Acidobacteriota; species Acidobacteriota bacterium. The sequence goes on along the minus strand of JBCCHV010000066.1, from coordinate 31,236 downwards.
TCACACCGCCGCCTGGAAGCGGGTGGTCGACTTCGTGCACGGCCACTCCGGCACCAAGATCGGCATCCAGCTCGCCCACGCCGGCCGCAAGGGCTCCGTCCACCATCCCTGGCAAGGGGAGGACATCCCGCTGACCGCGGCGGAAGGGGCCTGGCAAACCCTCGCCCCCTCGGCGCTGCCCTATTACCCCCACTGGCCGGTGCCGAAGGCCATGGACCGAGCCGACATGGAGCGCATCACGGCAGCCTTCGTGGCCGCCGCCGAGCGCGCCCTCGAGGCCGGATTCGACCTCCTCGAGCTGCACATGGCCCACGGCTACCTGCTGTCGAGCTTCCTGTCGCCGCTTTCCAATCAGCGCCGGGACGAGTATGGCGGCAGCCTCGAGAATCGCATCCGCTATCCCCTCGAGGTGCTGCGGGCGGTGCGCGCCGTCTGGCCCAAGGTGCTGGCGGTGCGGGTCTCGGCGAGCGACTGGATGGACGACGGCAGCGGCACGACGCCGGACGAAACGGTAGCCATCGCGCGCCGCTTGAGCGCCGCCGGCTGCGACATTCTCGACGTCTCGTCGGCGGGAAACTCCCCCGAGTCCCTGCCCGAGTACGGCCGCATGTACCAGGTGCCCTTCGCCGAGAAGGCGCGCTTCGAGACCGATCTCCCGGTGATGGCCGTCGGTGCCCTCCAGGGGGCCGATCACGCCAACACGGTGCTCGCCGCCGGCCGCGCCGACCTCGCGCTGATGGCGCGACCACACCTCCACAACCCCTATCTCACGCTCCACGCCGCCGAGCACTATGAGCTGTGGGATCACCCCTGGCCCGGCCAGTACGTCCTCGGGCGGGCGACCCCGCCCAGAGCCAGCCGGCGGCGCAAGCTGCGCCCCCTGTCACCGATGGGGCCGCGGCGCGAATCCCTGCCGGAGGAAGAAGCTTCCAAGGCCCCGCTGGTCGCCGAGCCGATCGCCGAATGACCTTCCGCAGTCGGCTGACGGTGCGCTTCGCCGACGTCGACAGCGCCGGCATCGTCTACTACCCACGCATCCCGCACTACTTCCATGTCGCCATGGAAGAGGTCTTCGGGGCGGCCCTCGGCGTGCCCTATCCGGAGCTGATCAACCAGCGCCAGGTCGGGCTGCCAGCGGTTCGCCTGGAGGTCGACTACCGCCGCCCCCTGGCCTACGGCGACGTCATCGAGGCCGAAGCCCGCGTCCTCGATCTCGGGAAAACCTCCGTCACCTGGCGCTTCCGGCTCTACCACCAGGGCGACGAGATCGCCGCCGAGGGTCGCGTGGTCACTGTGTGGATGGACCTGGCGGCCTATCGCAAGAAGCCCCTGCCGGAGTGGCTCCGCCAGGGACTCGAAGGGCTGAAGGTCTAGGAGCCCAAAGCGCGCCTTTCAGCGTTTCCTAATACCAGAGGCAGCGCAGGGTCAGGGTCGAGCCGCCGTGAGTGCCACAGACACAGATCTCGGGCTCGAAGGGTGCCAGCAGACAGAGCTGCGTCGAGCCGGCGACCGGACAGGAGCGACCGTTCATGGCGAAGCAGCTCGGATAGTTCAGGCGCTGGTCTTCACTCGACTGCTTGACGAGCAGCTCCGAGAAGTCGATCTTCTCGGCTTCTTTTTCCTCGGACGCCGGCGCCGCCGTCAGTCCAGCGGTGGCGAGAGCAAGGCAGATCAGCGTTACCAGGACCATCGACCATCGGTTCATGCGTCAGCTCCTCTTCATGAAGCCCTGCGGGATTGCAGGCGCGCAGCGACCATAGCCGATATTAAATAATATTTCTATATACTCACATTTTCATGAAAGCAAAACCCCTGGTGCGCGCTGCAGCTCCTACTCCCCGCCGCGGTTGGCGAGGAACTGGTCGAGCACCTGGCGATAGCGCTCCTCCTCGGGATCGAGCTCGGCCGCCCGCCGCAGGGCGCGCAGGGCCTCCTGCGGAGCGCCCGCCTGGTCGTAGACGATGGCGAGATTGAAGTAGGAGTCGGCGAAGGCCGGATCGGCATCGATTGCCGCCACCAGAAGCTCGCTGGCACGCTGCAGCTCGCCGCGACGACCGAAGGCGATTCCCAGGTTGTTGAGCGCACCGACGTGCCGCGGATCGACCCCGAGGGTCCGCTCGTAGGCCTCGAGGGCCCCCTCCGGATCCCCCTGCCGGGCGCGCATCACGCCACGGTTGTACCAGGCCTCGGCATCTTCGGGATCCACCGCCAGAGCTCGGTTGAGCTCGCCTTCGGCCTCCTCGAGGCGCCCCTGCTGGAGCAGGGTGACGGCCAGGTCGGCGCGCAATCCGGGCGCCGAGGGATCGAGGGCGAGGGCTTTGCGAAGGGCCGCTTCGGACTCTCCCCAGCGCCCCGCCCGCCGATGGGTCAGAGCCAAACTGCGGTAGACCTCGGCACTCTCGGGACGATCCGCGAGCACCTCCTGCAGCGCCGCTTCGGACTCCTCGAAGCGCCCCGCCTCGCGCAGCAGGACGCCTAGATTCTGGCGCGCCTCGCCGTAATCCGGTCGTCGATCGAGGGCCGTTTCGAGAGCCGCGATGGCGGCATCGCGCCGTCCCAGTCGAGCCTGCGCCACCCCGAGGTTGAACCAGCCTTCGGCACGCTCCGGAGCGATGTCAGTGGCCCGCTCGAGACGTTCCACGGCGAGGGCCGGCCGTCCCGTCTTCTGGTAGAGGATGCCGAGATTGAGCAACAGCTCGGGATCATCCGGCAGGATCTCGGCGGCACGAAGCAGCGGCGCCTCGGCCTCGCGCAGCTTGCCTGCCCACCCCAGCACCTTGGCCAGATTGAGATCGCGTTGGGCATAGTAGCTGCGGTCGATATCCGCCATCACCGCGGCGTCGATCTCGGCCCGCCGCGCCACCGGCAAGGCCGCCGCCACCTGCCCTTCCCGCACCAGCCAGTCGAGGATCTCTGCCGCCAGGCGACGGTGCACGGCCAGCGCCGGATGAACGTGGTCCTGTAGGAACTCGTCACCCAGCAGATCGTGCCCGAAGCGCTCGCGGCTTTCCGTCTCGATCATCTCCCGCAGGGGAATCCAAGGCACTCCGTTGCGCTCCGCCGCCGCCGCCAACCGCTGGTGGATGCTCTCGAGAGCGCGCAGCGGAGCCACGTCCTCGTCCTTGGCCTTGAGCAGCGCGGCGCGGGCCGCCTCGTGGTCCCCTTCGGCGAAGAGCGCCTGCCCGAAGAGGAACCAACCCTCTGCGTGTCGCTCGTCGAGCCCTACCGCATCCTCCAAAAGCGACCGGGCTTCACCGCTGCGTCCCTCGGCCAAAGCTGCTCCGGCGCGCCCCAGAAGCTCATCGAAACGCTGTCGAGCGGACGGCGCGAGGCCTTCGCCGGGCTCGGCCTTGAAGGGCGAGAAGTCTTTGACGTTGGCGATCGGATCGACCACCACGATGTCTGCCCCGGCGCGCCGGGCGATGGCGATGATGCGGTCGAGGTTGAGGTCGAAGTGCTCGACCACCGACGCCTCGAGGGCATCGTCCCGCCGGTAGCGCTCGAGACCGGTCCAGCCATCGAGCTTGGTCTCGACCTCGGCCCCCAGGGTGACCCGCTCCGCGTCGTCGCCCTGGGCCGGCCGCAGCAGGCTGGCGAAGCGCCGCCGCGCCAGCCAGGCCCGTGCCCCTTGGAGGGCACGGTTGCCGGCCTTGAGCTCGCCGTAGCTGCGTTCCTCGAGAAACTCGTTGTGGCCGGTGTAGAGGACGAACAGGTCCGGTTGATAGCGCTCTAGCTCCTGCATCAGCAACGCGACGCGATAGCTGGCATAGGAGATGGCGCCGGCGTTGATCACCTCGAAGCGGCGCTCCGGCGCCGCCGCCGCGAGATAGTGACCGAGCCAGGCTCCGAAGGCGACCCGATGATCGTATGGGCGACCGGCCGTGGTCGACCCACCGAGGGTGAACACCCGATAGGTGCCGGTGGCCTTCGGGCGGTCGAACTCTTGTGGATTGAAGAAGGTCAGCTTGCGCGGGTTGGTGCGCCAGATGTCGCGACCGTCGTCGGCGGTGGCGGCAACGAACAGATCGCTGCCGGGGGCGAAACCGACCAGAGGATCCTCTCCGAGGGGCGCTTCTCCCACCCCGGCCAGAACCAGCACCCCCTCGAGCAGAGCCAAGACCAACAGCGGGCTGAGCAAGCCCACCACCACCAGCCCGAGGCGGCGCCCGATCTTGGACTCGGCGGTCATCGCCCTCCCGCCGCCGCCACCAGGAAAGCGGCGGTCACCAGGCCGAAGAGGGTGATCGGCGGCACGAAGAAATAGCTCCAGCTGAGGGCGATCATCGCCACGCCGACGGCACCGTTGAACAGAGCAGGGCCCCGCAAAGAGCCCTCGGTACGATGCAGCAGAATCAGATTGAGTCCCCAGAGCGCGAGGCAGAGGATCGTCAGCGAAACGCTGAAGCCGTTGAAGAAATCCATCAGGCTGCGCTCGAAACCCTGCCCCATGTCGCGCTGGAAGGTTGTCGCCAAGCGCAGCAGCTCGACTTCGTCGGGGTCGGTCGGAACCCGAGCGGAGCTGCCGAGATGAGCCCACAAGTGGATCGCACCGGTCGCACCGTAGAGCCAGGCGCCAGCGCCATACGCAACTCGAGACAGTTTCATTGTCGCCCTCGCTCTAGATCCGAAAGTGGTCCGGTCGCCAGGTCTTGATGCGCTTCTTGATCTGCTCGGTGCCGAGGCCTTCGTCGAGGGTCCTCAGGGCGAGGTCCACGACCTCCTCGTCGGAGGCGAAGCGCAGGCCCACTGCCTGGCGTGGCGTCAGCTCGTCGATGCGACCTTCGAGACCATGACCGGCGGGGGTCAGGCGCTCCAGCCGAAGGCGCTCTTCGAGCCGAATGACGCGATCCTGAGCACCGAGGGCGAAGACCCGCGCATAGAGCAACGAGCCGATCAAGGCCGCCGCCACCAGGACCCCGAGCACGGTTTCGAAGCCCGGTGCCCGGAACAGCCGATAGCCCTGCCAGAAGAGCAGGATCAACAGGACACCAAAGGTGACGAAGTGGTACCCCGGCACATAGCGCCGGTGTTTGGATAGAGACTGCGGTGCGTCGGCCATCGGCTCCCTCTCCTTCCGAAGGAATGATCGCGTACAGCCCCGAGACGGTCACCGACCGCCCGGGGCGATCTTCAGATACCGAGCATAGAAAATCGCGCTGCGACCGCCAAGCACGACGATTCGCGGAGAGCCCTTCTTCGAAAGACGTTGTGGAGAAAAAAAGGGCCCGAGGTCTCCGATCGTTGGTTGCCAACAGGAACCGGGACCTCGGGACAAAAGCGCTCGGGAGAATCGGCCTCAGGACGAGGCGATCCCTCCCACTTCGAACCTCGCAAGGCGTGGCAGAACCACGACTCAGCGAATTCTGGCGAGGTCGGCACCCTGACAACCGGTGCACGACCCTTCCGATCTAAAAGGCGGAAGAACTGCGCACAATGTCTCATCGCGATTGCATTTTTTTCAGCGAACGGCCCGAGGCCCCGCCGACGGCGGTTCTCAGAGGATCCTCTCCATGACGCAACGCTGGGTCGGGTCGAATCCCCAGGAGGCTTCTTCGGCGAGGATTGCCTTCATCTCGGGACCGTCTGCGGTCGTCAGGACGAAACCGAGGCGCTCGTAAAAGGGCCGATTCCAGGGGACGTCGCGAAACGTGGTCAGGGTGACGGTGCGATGCCCACGCTGGCGAGCAACCTCGAGAGAGTGCTCGACCAGTCGACGGCCGATTCCGCGGCCGCCGAGCTCCGGCAGAACGTCGATTTCGTAGAGGTGGCCGTGGCCGTCGATCACGCCGAGGCGATACCAGCCGACGACCTTTTCCTGGTCGCTCTCGGCAACGAAAAGCTGGCCGCGGGCCTGCGCCTCGCGCAGTTCCTCGAGGGGCGTCGGCTCGCCGTCATCGAGGGCCAGGCGGTCCCGCCAGGGCTCGAAAAGAACGGCGGCTCGGCGCTCGATTTCCGCTAGCCAGGGCACCTCCCGGGGCTCGGCCTGACGAATCGTGATCGCAACCCTCATCGCGACCTGCACTCGACCGTCGGTTCGGCGATGCCTCGCCGGGCAGTGCCGGGAGACCCACCAGCGGCACGCCGCCAGGAACTCCGGCCAAGCAATTCGAGGGACGCTGGCCCTCCGTCGACGTATGGGGGGAGTCTGGGATTCAGAACAAACGCCGACGGACGCTCGGGCCAACGTCCCTCGATCCACCAAGGCGTCGAATCCGAGGAAAACGTCTCATGGGATTTCGAATTCGACACTCTCGAAGGTCCTCACACGGCCACCGCCGGCAGGGCGCGACCGGTCTCCAACAGGCTCTTCAGGCTATCCAGGATCGGCACCCAACCACGCGCCACCATCTGGAAAGTTCGGGTCTCCGTCTCGAAGCCATCGTGCACCAGGGTGAGGCGGCAGACCTCCTCTTCCTTGCCGACGCTCTCGATCTCCCAGGTGACCCGCGACGGCGGATCGGAGGTCCGCTTTTCGTCATGGGCGGCGGTGAACTGCCAGCTCACCACCAGGCGCTGGGGGGCCGCGATCTCGAGCACCTCGCCGACCACCATCTCTTGGCCATCGGGGCCGCGGTAGACCATCGGCGAGCCCACCTGCCAGTCCGACTCGATGCGGGTCTCGTGGAAATAGAGCTGGGTCATTTCGCCGCTGGTGATCGCCTGCCACAGCTTCTCCGGCGAGGTACGAATGTAGATCTCATAGACGTGCTTGGGTTTCTGACTCACGGTTCCCTCCAGAGAGTTCTTCAGGCCGCCCATCAGGCCGACCCAAGGTGCCGCGTACTTGCTCAGCCAGCGTTCCTGAATGCGGCCGATGGGCACCGGATTGAGGTAGTGGTACTTGCACCGCCCGACCTTGCAAGTGGTCACCAGGCCCGCCGCCTCCAGCACCCGCAGGTGCTTCATCACGCCGTAGCGACTCATCTCCAGACAACCCTCGAGCTCACCGAGGGTCTGTCCGTCGCCGGCGAACAGGCGATCGAGAAGGAGCCGCCGACTGGGATCGGCCAGGGCCTTGAACACGGTGTCATCCATGGCCCAGACGATACGTGACCAATAAGTCACCTGTCAAGGCACCAGGAAGTCTCCATGCCCCCGTCCCAGTCAATTGTCATCTTCTGGTCATGGCCTTTGGACGGCTCCTCGGCCCAAGATCCGAGCCGTCGGCGGAGGCAGTCTCCGATGGCGCTGAACGATTTCTCAACTCTCGGGAACTAGGAGACAGGCATGACTGAGCAAACTCTTCGACCGCGGCTCATCCGGTGGCTCTGGAGCCTCTTGATCACAGGCCTGAGCCTGCCCCTGGCCTTGATCGTCGGCGCGCAAGAGCCTCTTGATCTGAGCCACTTCGATGGCGCCGACCAATGGCCCCTTTACGCTCCCGGAGACCTCACCGTCGACACAGGCTCGATGACCGCGGTGACGGTCGCCTACGACGGGGTCTTCGCGACCCCGGAGGGTCCGCTCGAGCTCTTGACGACCATCGATTTCAACAAAGCCATGTTCCGAGGTGTCCCCGCGACATGGATGCTGTGGACCTTCACCAGCGAACAGGCCGGGGACCACGGTGTCCCGAGCCTCGACCTCCTGGTCATGGAGCGCAAGACCGGCGCCCTGCGCTATCGCATGGCGCCGACGAAGCCACGCAGTGACTGGGGCGGCCCCTACAGCTTCGTCGGCGTCGAAGCCGGCGAGTTGCGGCGAACCGAGGTACCCGATGAGGGGCCCTCGAAGAACCGAGTGGTCTCCATTGAGCGCCCCCTCTTCGACTTCGGAGGCCTTCCCTTCGTACTTCCCTTTCTCGATCTTCGAAAGGGCCAAGGGCTCCGACTCCACGCCTACCAACAGTCTGCCGCAAGCGGGGTCCAGTTGCTGAACGTCAAGGTCATCGGAGAAACCACCATCACCGATTCCCGCGGCCAGCGCCACCAAGCTCTCGAGATTCAATCCCTCGCACCGAGCCGATCCTCGCGGGTCAGTTTCTTCGTGTCCAATAAAGCCCCGTACTTCTTGGGCTGGGACTATCGAAATGTTGCCGACGGTTCTTCGTTGTTCAAGATGACCTATCGGGGATTCCAAAAGAGCTATATCGGCCGATGACGGCACTGGGTTCGCAGGCCGACTGGGACAGGGCCTCACTCGTGGCGCCGACTCCATGAACGACCGCGAGCCCGCTGGCTCCGCCTCACCAGGTGTCCTCGTCTTCGCTCCCTTTCGCCTCGACCTCCGGAGTGGCGAGCTCTGGCGAGGGAAGACGAGGGTCCACCTCCGCCCGCAGTCCCTGGAAGTTCTTCGTACCCTCCTCAAGCAACCTGGCCAGATCGTGCCGCGAGACCGGCTGGTCTCACGGCTCTGGCCTCAGGGAGAGGTTTTCGTCGACTACGAGCTCGGACTCAACAGCGTAGTTCGACGGCTCCGCCGAGCGCTTGGCGACTCGGCGAAAGATCCCCGGTTCATCGAGACACTGCCACGGCAGGGCTATCGCTTCATCGCCTCCGTCGGGCCTGGATCCGACCTCGAGCCCGGGCAGAAGGCGGGCCCCCGATCCTTACCTCGAACCCTCCTCGCGGCCGGTCTCACCGTCCTCGCTATTGGCATCAGCCTGGCAGGAATCATCACCGGAAGCAGGCTTCCCCGCCCCAACCCGGCACCTGTGCCCTCCGAAATCGTGCTCGCCATCGAGCCCTTCGAACGAACAGATCAGGAACCGTATGAGCCCCATCTCGCGACGGCCCTGGCGCAAGAGATTTTGGTCGAAGTCGGCAGCAGCTCTGATCCCCAGGGGGCCATCCTCGCCCAGTGGCGCGACCGCAGGCACCCACCCGAACGGCCCCGGGACTCACCGGAGCTCTATCGACTCTCGGGCAGCTTCCGTAAGATCGAAGACGATCGCTTCGAAATCACTTTTCGACTGCATCGCCCCGCCACCGGCACAGTCCTCGAACAACAGGCCTTCGAGTACCCAGCGATCGAGGCGGGACTTGTCCCCCAAGACCTGGCACGGGAAATCGCAGAGGCTGTCGTGGCAGCCCTTCCTGGCCATCGCATCGGCAGACTGTCCGACGTGAGAAGGCCCGTGAATGCTCAGGCTTACGACGAGTACCTCAAGGGACTCTACCTGCGAGCCAACGATCGGAGTATCGAGCTCCAAGCGGCCCTCGAGCATTTCAAACGGGCGGTCGACCTCGACCCGGATTTCATCCAGGGATTCTCGGCCCTCGCCACGACCCACCTTCGTCTCGCCCTGCGATCCTCGTCAGCCGGCCACTGGCAGCAAGCCAGCACGGCCGCCCATCAAGCCATCGAGAGAGACTCGGATCTGGCCGAGGCCCATCTCGCCAAGGGACTTGTCGAGCTCTACCGCGAGTGGGACTTCGCGGCCGCCGAGGCATCCCTTCGCCGAGCTCTCGAGCTGGCACCGGGCTGGGGAGACAGCCACAGCGCCTTGGCTTCCTATCTCGCCACTCTGGGTCACTACGACGAAGCCATTCCGCGAGCCAAGCTAGCCCGCCGGCTGGACCCTGCAAAGTTCAGCCTGAGTAGCGATCTTTGCTGGTACCTGATCCACGCCAGCCGATTCGCCGACGCCGAACTGGAGTGCAGCCGCGCCCTCGAGCTGGAGCCAGAGCACGCCTTGTCGCTCCTAGGACAGGCCGAAGCCGCAAGGCGTTTGGGCAACTTTCAGCTCGCCCTCGAGTCGACGGCACGAGCTCTCCGAACCTCCATCCCAGCCCAGGACGCCTCCAGCTCGATCACACCGGCGAGTCGCCTCGACCGGCTCTGGCAAGAAGCCTCAGCCGCCGAATCAACGCCGATCCACAGCACATCACCCTACTTCGCCGCGGTCGCCGCCGCACTGGCAGGACACGAAGAAAAGGCCATAGCACTCCTCACCCGCGCACGCGATCGCCGGTATCCGGCACTCCTCCATTTTCGAACCGATCCCAGACTCGAATCCATCAAGTCCCATCCGGAGTACGCCCAACTCGTGGAATCGATTGGATTCCCTGATCCCTAGCAGCACTGGAAAAACTCGAGGATCGCGGTGTCTCGGTCCGGGCCGGACCCCGAGCCCCAAGGGCGAGGCGGCGCCCTGCGGGCGCCAAGGTCGGGGGTGAGGCCGCACGACATGTGCGTGTGGCATAGGGGGGCGCCTTGAGCGCCTTGAGCCCCCCTGGAAAAACAGCAGGCCGGGACAGTTCCTGAGCGCCGCCGGGGCGCCAGCCAACCGCTGCCGGACCCGGCACTCAGGTGCCAAGCCATAGAATGGCGCCGCACTCAATTTTCAGGAGATTCCATGCTCAACGTTGCCATGGTGTTGCGCGAGTCGGCCAAGCGCTATCCGCAGAAACCTGCCGTCGTCGCAGGCCCTTCGTCCTTGACCTTTGGCGAGCTCGACGAGCGCGCCCGACGCTTTGCCGGCGCCTTGCGGGATCTCGGCATCGCTCCTGGCGACAAGGTCGCCCTGGCCTGCCCCAACTTGCCGGCCTTCACCGTCGCCTACTTCGGCATCCTGGCGGCCGGCGCCGTCGTGGTGCCCCTGAACGTGCTGCTCAAGGCGCGCGAGATCGCCTACCACCTGGAGGACTCGCAAGCGCGCGCCCTGGTGTGCTTCGCCGGCACGCCGGAGCTGCCCCTCGGCGCCGCCGGCCGGGAGGCCTTCGCTCAGGTGCCGGGCTGTCGCCACTTCGTCGAGATTCCGGCCGGCCCGGAGAGCGCCGCCGAGAACACCCTCGATGGCCTGATCGAGAGCACGCCCGACGCCCTCGACCTCAGTGCCACCGCCGAGGCCGATTCGGCGGTGATCCTCTACACCTCGGGAACCACCGGCCAACCGAAGGGCGCCGAGCTCACCCACAGCAACATCTTCCTCAACGCCCAGGTGTGCGCCGACATGATGCGCTATCGGGCGGACGACATCGCCCTCGTCGTTCTGCCGCTGTTCCATTCCTTCGGCCAGGTGGTACAGCTCGTTGCCGGCATGCTGCGCTCCGTCACCTCGGTGCTCTTGCCGCGCTTCGAGCCCGAAGCCGTGCTCGCCCAGCTCAGCGAGCACCGCGTCACCGTCTTCTGCGGCGTCCCCACCATGTACTGGGCCTTGCTCCACGCTCCCGAGGAAACTTCGGCGGCGATCGCCCGCCACCTCCGGCTGGCGGTCTCCGGCGGCGCCTCCCTGCCGGTGCAGGTGCTGCGCGACTTCGAGCAGCGCTTCGAGGTCCCGATCCTCGAGGGCTACGGTCTTTCGGAGACCTCGCCGGTGGTCTCCTTCAACCACCTCGACCACTCGCGCAAGGCCGGCTCCGTGGGCACCCCGATCTGGGGCGTCGACCTGCGCTTGGCCCGGGAAGACGGCAGCGAGCCGCCGATCGGCGAGCCCGGGGAGATCCTGGTTCGCGGCCACAACGTGATGAAGGGCTACTACCGTCGGCCGGAAGCCACCGCCGAGACCATCCGTGACGGTTGGCTGCACACCGGCGACGTCGGCCGGGTCGACGAGGACGGCTTCTACTTCATCGTCGACCGCACCAAGGACATGATTCTGCGCGGCGGCTTCAACGTCTATCCACGGGAGATCGAGGAGGTCCTGCTGCAGCATCCCGAGATCTCCCTGGCCGCGGTCATCGGCGAGCCGGACGCGGAGCACGGCGAGGAAGTGGTGGCCTACATCGTGCCGAAGGAGGGTTGCCAGCCGCAGCCGGAAGCCATCGTCGCTTGGGGCCGGGAGCAGATGGCGGCCTACAAGTATCCGCGTCGGGTCGAGGTGCGGGCGAGCCTGCCGATGACGGCCACTGGAAAGATTCTCAAAAAGGAGCTGCGCCAGGGGACCTGAGGCGATCCGTCGCTCGGCCAGGGAATGCCACCTCCCGGATTCGCGTTGAGGAGACCGATACCGGACCCGTCTTCCTTCAGGAGATCACTTCATGGCACTTTTCGGACGAGACAAGCTCGAGCGACCGACCAAGGAAACCGCTCTTCCAGGACGCGCGGAGGCCCTCGCCGTCCCCAGCCGCCATCACGTGCTGGACGCTCCCCTCGAGGGCCCCTATCCGGACGGCCATGCCCAGGCCCTCTTCGGCATGGGCTGCTTCTGGGGCGCCGAACGCAAGTTCTGGCAGGCGGAGGGAGTCTTCACCACCGCCGTCGGCTATGCCGGAGGGTTCACCCCGAACCCGACCTACGAAGAGGTGTGCTCCGGCGGCACCGGTCACGCCGAGGTCGTCCAGGTGGTGTGGGATCCGAACAAGACCTCCTTCGAGGCGATGCTGAAGATCTTTTGGGAAAACCACGATCCGACCCAGGGCATGCGCCAGGGCAACGACGTCGGCACCCAGTACCGCTCCGTGCTCTACACCACCTCCGACGCCCAGCGGCGCGCCGCCCTGATGTCGCGCAACGCCTACCAGCAGCATCTGGCGGCGGCCGGACACGGCGAGATCACCACCGAGCTCCTCGAAGCCCCGAAGTTCTTCTTCGCCGAGGACTATCACCAGCAGTACCTGTCGAAGAACCCCAACGGCTACTGCGGCATGGGCGGCACCGGCGTGAGCTGCCCGGTCGGGTTGGCCTCCCAGGGGGTCTAGAGGCCGGTCAGTCTTCCGAGGGCGTCGTGGCGGCTTCGCCGGTAACGCTCTTCAACCAGCGATCGATGCGCTCGAGGGTGGCGCTGAAGCCGGCGGCACCCTTGGCCGAGGGGACCGCGATGCGACCCGTCGGCGTGATGCCGTAGACCCGGAAGGGATAGGCGTCATAGGCCGCCATCGCGGCGTCGTCGAGACCATCGAGCAACAGCGGCAGATGGTCGCTCACCTGCGCCCGGAAGCGCTCTGCCAAGACCGACCGCTCGGCCAGGCTGGTGGGTGCCGAGACCACTTCTCCATCGGGAACCGGTGCCGGCCAACGAGACTCGCTGGGGAACGCTTCGCGACCGTAGACCAGATAGAAGTCGGCCTGGCCCCGCCAGCGCCGTTCGAGCTCGACCAAGCTCCCGAACTGGGAGCGCAAACCCATTCAAGTGAGGCTGCCGAAGGCCAGAATCACGGGGCGGCCGCGCAGCAGCGACTCCAGAGTCGCCGCGTCTCCCGCATCCGGCGAGCGAAAGACCTCGATCGCCGGCGCTACGCTGCCGAGGCGCGGTCCCCGGTCGCGCTCACCGGCGAGGTCCCCGGAACAATCCGCAAAGCACACCTGATCTTCGGCGCCGGTCGCCGGCACACCGAGCAGCAGCGCCAGCGCCAGGACCGATCCGGTCACCCAACAGTTTTCACTTCTCATGACTCCTCCTCGGCCTCGGCGGGGTCCACCAACGGCGGCGCGCCGCCACACCGCGAGCGGCCGACTTCGCGCAGCGCCGGCGCCCCGCGTCGCAGGGTCAACAGAGTCACCTCCGGTGGCGTCCCAATGCGCACCGGAATGCCCCAGTAATTGCTCCCGGGATGAATGTAGAGCAGCGAGCGATCGGACCGATGAGCGCCCATCGCCAGGTCGAGAAAGGGCGAGGCGGCGCACCACCCCAGGCGCGGAAGCGCGAACTGTCCGTAGTGGGTATGGCCACTCAGGGTGAGATCGACGCCGCGCCCGGCGAGGGCCGGCCAGAGGGCGGGGTTGTGGGCCAGGGCGAGGGTCGCTTCGCCCGGCGGCACGGCATCCAGGGTCGCCACGACGTCGGGAGTCGCCGCGGCCCCGCCGTCCCGCCGCCACGCCCTGCCAGCGGGATCTCCAGTGCCCGCGATCCACAGCCGCTGGCCGTGCCGTTCGAGAGCCATGGCCTGATTGACCAGCACGCGGCAGCCCCCCGCCTCGAGACCTCGATGCACCTTGTCCCAACCGGCGTAGACGTCGTGATTCCCGGCCACGGCGATCCTCCCGAGAGGCGGCTGGAGTCGGCGAAAGGTCTGATTGAAGAGCTCGACGTCGCGCGCAAAATCATCGACCTGGTCGCCGGTGAAGACCACCAGATCCGGGTCGGCCCGCTCGATCTCCGCAACCATCCGGGCCAAGAAACCGCGCGAGGTGTGCGGGCCGATGTGGAGATCCGAAATCTGCACCACCCGTAAGCCGTCGAAGGCACTCGGCAACCGTGGCAAGGAGGCTTCGAGGCGCCGAACCACCAGCTGGCGCGCCCCGCGATAGCCGGCCGCGGTCATCACCACGAGGACCGATGCTCCAGCCGCCAAGCCCCAGCGACCGGCGCTGCCGGCGAGTCCCCAGGGCCAACCGACGAGCCCGGCAACGGCGGTGGAGACGGCGAGCAGGGGAAAAGCACCCATCGCGAACCAGAAGGGCCGAAGCACCCACAGCCGGGTCATCGCCGACGGATAGGAACGGCCTCGAAAGCCGCGCAGCAGCGTCCGGAGGGGTAAGAGCACCACGCCCAAGAGCGCCAACACCGTCCACCACCCTCCCGGCACCAGCGGATGGATCCAGGCACCGATCAGTAGACCGGAGCCGCCCAACCAGAGCAGCACGAACAAGCTGACAGCGAGGAATGGCAGGCTCGGCGAGGCAGAGGACGGTGGCTCCGGAGCCACCGTCGCATCATCCATCGGGGTCTCGAAATTCATCGCATCGTTGTTCCCAAGGCCGCTCGCCGGCCTCTTTCCGGATTCGTCATCCCTGGGCTGGCACCCAGGCTCTCGTCGATGACGCCAACCAATTTCGCTCGTCGCCTGTTCCCTCGCGTCGAGACCTTCGACACCTACCTCTTCGTCGAGCGGAGCGCGGTGGACGCTCCGACCTCGCGGTGGCTTGATCGGACATCCTCCGAAACCATCTCAGCCGGCAGCGATGACCGAATCGGCACCGCAAGATCGCTACTGAAATGGGCTTTTGTATCCACCGCCGTTCGGCGAATCGACCCGGCTCACTGCATCCGTTCTCGATCGCTCGGCAAATACTCATAGTGCAGGCAAAATAAAAACTCCGAAAAGGGCAAGATGACCAACTTCCTTCTCTCCCCTGCCTCCAGGCCCTCGTTCCGCACTCTCCTCTCGATCGGCGTCGCCACCGCCTTCCTGGCCTCTCCTGTCAGTGCCCAACCGTGGGCGGAAACCTTCGGCGGCCCCGGCGCCGACCTCGCCTACGACATCGCAGCGGCGGCCGATGGCGGCGCCTTCGCCGGCGGCCTGACCAACACCGATCTGCTAGTCGACGGCTACGTCGTCAAGACCGACGCCGACGGCCAGCTCCTCTGGCAGCGCAGCCTGTCCCTCTCTCCCAAGGCCGAGACCTTTTACTCGATTCTGCCAACGGACGATGGTGGCGCCGTGATCGCCGGCAGTGTCGACGATGCAGCGAGCCCCGACTACCGGCCCTGGCTCCTCGCCCTCGACGCCCACGGGGAAATCCTCTGGAGCTCCGAGGAGAGCTTCACCGCCGATGTCCACGTCGACTCCGCCATCGTCCGGGCGGCGCGCCTCACGGACGGCCGCTACGTCCTCGCCGGCGGCGCCAACACCATGGTCAACCCGGAAGATCCGTGGGTCCTGCTGGCCACCGCCGACGGTACCTTCGAGAGCTTCGACCGCTTCGAAACCCTCGGCACACCCGGGTTCGGCGTCGCCACCTACATCAACAACCTCGCCGCCACCCCGGACGGCGGATTCGTCGCCACCGGCACCGTATCCGGCGGTCTCGGCACCGCTTTCCTGTGGAAGTTCGACGCCCACGCGCAGCCGGAGTGGAGCCGCCTCTACCAAGACGCCTTCTTTCGCGAGGGATTCTCCCTGCGGGCGATCACCGATGGCTACGTGATCACCGGCTGTGACCTGCCGAACTGCAACAACGCCACCATCATCCGCACCGACGCCGGCGGCGCCGTCCAGTGGACCACCGTGCTCGACGACCCCGACGGCCGTCGCTCCTTCGGCCGCGACGTCGTCGCCCGAGCGAACGGCGAGCTGGTGCTGCTCCAAACCCTCGACGGCGGCGCCGGCAGCCGCGTCATCGACACCGAGCTGATCACCCTCTCCGCCGCGGGCGAACGCCTGACCACGGATCCGCTGGTGGTCGGCCAGGTGAGCACTGCCGGCTACCGCCTCGCCCAGGGCGACGACCGCCTGTGGGTCGGCGGCTACGCCGGCGACAGCACCGCCGCCAACGACTTCGACCTGCTGGTGGCGGTGGCCCAGGATCAAGCCTTCGGCAGCCTGATCTTCAGCTCCGACTTCGAAAGCGGCGACCTCGCCGGCTGGTCCAGCCACTCCGACTGAGGCGACGTCGGTCCGGATGCTCCAAGGTCCTTCCGGAATCCATCGACAAACGGTAATCTATTGCCCTGACTGACGTGTGATTGCCGTTGACGAGCCGGCTCCGGGGCCGGTCGAGGCTCGTCGTTCCGGGAGCTCTGCCATGAAATCTCTTCTCGTCGCCTCCGCCCTGGCCCTGCTGTGCTCCCTGCCGTCGGCGGCACAGGAGCTCGAGACCTTTACGCTGCCCGCTCCGGAGCCCGGTGGCGGCATGTGGTTCGATCTCCAGACGCGCTTTCCCCAGGTCGACTGGCAGACCCTCGACCGGCTCTACATCCCGGCCGGGCACTGGTGCACCCTGTTGCTCACCGGGCTGCCCGATCGCAGCCCCGATCGCCCCTTGGTGATCACCAACATCGGCGGTCAGGTCAAGCTCGGCGGCTTGGGCTGTAGCAGCCACGCCATCCTGCTGCGCCAGGGCTCGAACTGGCGACTCACCGGCAAGTACGACCCCGTCGCCCGCACCGGCCATCCCGACTATCCCGGTCACGACGGCGGCTACGCCCATAGCGCCGGCACCTACGGCATCTGGGTCGACGACGCCTTCGAGACCAACGGCGACTCGGGGGTGGTGGTCACCGCCGGCGCCACCGACTTCGAGCTCGACTACCTCGAGGTCGAGCGCAACGGTTTCGCCGGCATTGTGCTGAAGACCGACGACGATGGCGTGTCGCACATGCGCAACGTGCGCGTCCACGACAACTACGTCCACGACAACGCCAGCGAGGGGGTCTACCTGGGCAGCACCCAGACGCCACCGCAGCACAAGTTCCCCGGCCTCCGGTTCTACAACAACCGCATCGTGCGCTCGGGAACGGAGGGGGTGCAGATCGGCCAGATCGGGCGCGACAGTGAGATCCACAACAACGTCTTCGTCTTCAGCGCCCTCACCTGGCGCAACCCTTGGGGTCCTTGGCAGGACAACGGCGGCCAGCTCGGGGTGCGGGAAGCGAACGTTTCGATCCGCAACAACATTTTGATCGGCGGCGCCGGCACCTTCTTCCAGCTCTTCCCCCAGCCGCGCGACGACGACCAGCACTTCCCCGGCGACGCCATCGAGATTCGCGACAACTACTTCTCCCACTCGCGCCACGTCGGCGCTTTTCTGCATCCGCAGAGCGACCAGGTCACCGAGCTGATCGTGGCCGACAACTGGTTTCGCGAGATGAACTTCCACTACGACGAGCTCGACGGTCAGACGACCGACGCCAACGTCGTCATGGCGACCTGGAACAGCGACATGACGATGCGCTTCGTCGACAACACCTGGACCGGGCCCCAGACCTTCATCACCGCCAGTACGCCGAACATCATCACAAGCGGCAACACCCAGGCGAGCTTCGCCCCGGTGCGCTTTCTCGATTCCGGCTTTCCGGCCGACTTCGACTACCACCGTCTCGAGGTGTGGACCGCCACCCGGCCGGACGGTCAGGCGGTGACCTACGGCGTCGGCCGCTACGTCACCGATATCGGCCAGCCCGGCGGCGGAACCATCTGGCGCAGCCTGGCGGTCAACAGCAACCAACCACCGGCCAACAACCCGGCCGTCTGGGAAGAAGTGCCACCGCCGGCCGATGACTACCGCCTCCACCCCGACTCGCCCTTCCAGGGCATCGGCCTGCTCGATACCGGGCGATCGATCTTCGCCGACGGCTTCGAGAGTGGCGATGCGACCTTGTGGAGCGTCGCGCGGCCATGACCCGGTCACGCTGACGGCCATGATCGACAGCGGGCGCCAGAACCCTCAGAGCAGAACCATCGCGACCCGCTGGTCGAGATCGGCGAGCAGCGTCTCGCGATCGATCCCGGCGCGGGCGCGCAGCATCAGTCCCTGACGCAGGTCGAAGAGCAGCCGAGCCCGCTCGAGGGCGGGAAACTCCGCCGGTAGCCGGCCCGCCGCCGTCTCGGCCTCGAAGCGCCCCGCCAGGCGTAGGTCGGTGCTCCGAATAGCCTCCCGCAGGCGCCGATCGACACCCTCGACCACGCCCGCGCTGGTCGCCACGCAGGCGGTCAAGAAACATCCCCGCACCCCGCTCGGCTGGAGCGTCGCGTGATCGACCACCGCCTGCAAGAAGGCGCGCACCGCGGCGCCGATCTCGGCCTCCTCCTCGAAGGCCACCAGGGGCCCGCAGCCGGCGCTCGCGGCGTAGCGATCGATCGCCCGCAAGAAGAGGCCCTGCTTGTCGCCGAAGGCGGCGTAGAGGCTCGGCCCGCGGATCCCCATGGCGCGGGTCAGGTCCTTGATCGATGCGCCGTCGAAGCCCTTCTCCCAAAACACCTCGACCGCCGCCTCCAGGGCCTCGTCGAGATCGAACTCCCGCGGTCGCCCGAGCCCTCGCTTGGCCTCACCGGCGCTGCTCAGCCCGCCGCCTCCTGCCGGTAGGCCCCGAAGACCTTACGGTCGTAGACCCAAGAAACCGTCGTCAGCAGCAGCGCCAGGATGGCCGGCAGGTACTCGCCATCGCGCACCATCCAGTGCGCCACCAGAGCGAGCAGAGCATCGTAGAAGAAGCCGGCATAGGCGAGCTCCTTCAGAAAGCTCGAGGCCCGGGTCAGCACCGCCACCGCGCCCAGGATCTTGGCGATGGCCAATGGGTAGATGAGCCAGGTCGGGAATCCCAAGCTGACAAAGAAGCCCGCGGCCCGCTCATAGTTGAGAAAGTACATCAACGCGCCAGCGCAGAACATCAGCGCCAGCAGGGTGGTGGAAATCCAAAAAATCAGTCGCTTCACCTTCATCGCCTCTCTCCTCGTGAATCGCACGACTCGCCGCGGCGAGCCGGCGGGATCGGTCGCCAGGTCAGGGTGGACGAGCAGCCCAGCGACCGCACAATCGCCATCGCCCAAGCGCTCTCGAGAAGCATTATGTATCGAACGATACAAAAATCAAGGGGCGAACGATGAAAGACCCCGGAGAACCGAGTCCTCCGGGGCCCAATCAACCGCAATGAACGCTTTTCTAGCCGATCGCCGCGAGGGCTTCGCGCACCCGCTCGACCTGCTCTTCGATGGCCGCGAAGGAGGTCGGAGCCTCTGGCGGCACCGGGGCCTCGGGCCAGAGGGCGAGGAGCGCCTCGAGCTCTTGATGCAGCCGATCGGCGGCCTCGCCTTCGAAGGCTTCGGCTCGCTGGATGGCGACCACGGTGAAGCCAAAGGCATCCTGGTACTCACCGGGATCGGTGACCGTCGCCTCCGGCACGCCGATCTCGTACTCTTCGACGACGGTGTCCATCAGGTAGGCGACGATCTCCTTCGGATCTCCCCCGGCCTTGCCGGTGACCTGAGCGAGGTTGGCCTCGGCGGCGGCGAGCTGGGGCTCGATCTCGGCCGCCGGCAGACCGTTCTCGAGAGCCTCCGAAACCACCTCGAAGAGTGCCGCCTCGAAGCCCAGGGCATCGAGGCCGACGCGCTCGTCGGCATGGGTCTCGGAGACCGGGTGCAGCAAGTGCGTCGAGGCCATCTCGGGCTCACCGGCGCGGTAGAGGGCGAGCCCCGCTTCGACGTGCCCCGACATGAAGGCGAGGCGCTTGGGCAGGGGCAGCACATCTTCGTCATGGTGGGCCTCGTCGTGAGCCGGCTCGCTGTCCACGGCCGGCTCGGCCGGAGCCGCCGGTTCCGAGGTTGGCTGCGGACCGCAGGCGGCCAGCATCAGCAGAAGGAGCAGAACCAGAGAAGAGCCCAGAGCCCGACGTCCGATAGAGCTTGCAATCATTGCTATGTTCCCTTTGGCAAGTTTTCGAGTGAAGAGTCGAGCGGCGAGCTTGGTCACCGGCCGACCTGAAAGTGAAGAAGAGCTTGTCCGTTCGCCGACCTCGAAACTACGCCGGCGAGCTGCCGAGGCGCACCCGGTTGATCTGATAGGTGTCGAGAAGAGCGCTGCGCAGCACGGCCATCAGCCACGAAAGGCCGCGGTAGTAAAGAGGAGCTTCGCGCCGCAGCCAGAGCGGCGGGCGTACCAAGGGGAAGCGCTCCAGGACCTCGAGACCCCAGGCCGCGAGCTCGTCGCGATCTTCGACCGCCCACGAGACGCGAGCCGTGCAGTGGCGCAGGGCATCGTGGCGATCCTGATTGGCGACGAAGGCTCCGTTGGCGGTGTCGAAGATCGCCTGGGAACCTGGGAACCTGGCGCCCAAGCTGCGGTAGAGATCGCGGTTCTGATCCGCCGAGAAATACAGCGTGCTGGCTTCGCTGACGAACAGCACGGGGCCGTCGACCTCCTCCGCCAGAGCGTCCATCCAGCCCTCCTCGAAGGCCGACGACGCGATGGCACGGCGGCGCTCCGTCTCCTCGAAGAAGCGCCGCCAGATGGCGATCACATCCGGCACGTCGAGATCGCGCCAGCGCACGCGACCGTCGTCGACGCGTTCGAAGCGGGTATTGAGTCCGCAGCCCAGCTCGACCACGGTGGCGCCCGGATGATCGTCCATCCAGCGACGCACCAAGCGATCGTAGAGGCGGGTGCGCCAGGTGGCGCCCCGCAGGCTGGGGCCGTCGAATTTCTCGAAGTCGTAGTCGATGGCGGCGACGATCGCCTCGGCCTTCGGATCACGCAGCAGGGGACGCCGCCGGCGTTGCTCGACGGCCCGGCCGCGCAGCGGAATCATCAGCGTCTCTTCGACCGCGCCGAGGTGGTCGGAGGCGATCTTCTCCCCCCGCTCCGAGGCATCGAAGGCGTCCATGGCCGAGATGCTATCAATCGCGGCCGATGGCGTCTCCAACCCCGGCCGCGGAAGCTCCTCAGCGCTTGTGCTCGGGGCTGTGGAAGTCGGTCTTGCAGCCAGCCTTCCAAACCTCCGGCTGGTTGCCGTGGGCCGGGATTCCGCCTTGGTCCTTCAGCATGCGGGCCAGGTGGAGGCAGTTCCAGACCAGGAAGGTGGTGTTGCGGTTGGTGAAGTCGTTCTCAGGTCCGCCGGAGCCGGGATCGGCATAGGACGGTCCCGGGCCGGCCTCGCCCATCCAGCCGGCATCGGCCTGCGGCGGCACCGTGTAACCCATGTGGGAGAGAGAGAACAGGACGTTCATGGCGCAGTGCTTGACGCCGTCCTCGTTACCGGTGATCAGGGTCGCCCCCACCTTGCCGTAGTCGCGGTACTGCCCTTTCTCGTTGAAGGAGTGGGTGTAGCCGTACATGCGCTCCAGGGTGCGGTTGCACACCGAAGACTTCTCGCCCAGCCAAACCGAGGTGCCGATGATCAGGATGTCGCAGGCATCGACCTTGGCCTGGATCTGCGGCCAGTCGTCGCGCTCCCACTCGTCCGTTTCGGCCATATTCCGGCCCAGGCCGGCGGCGATCTCGTAGTCCACCGGCCGCACGATCTCGGACTTGACGCCGTTGGCCTCGAAAATCCGCTGCGCCACCTTGATCAACTGCTCCGTGTGGGAGAGCAGCGGCGACCGGGTCAACGTGCAGTTGAGGAACAGGGCGGTGAGATCGTCATAGGTCGCCGGCGGCTGGTTGCACTGGTGCTCTGTGATGCGATCGAGTTGTTCGGTCATGGCGGGTCTCCATGGCAAGAAAAGAGATTTTGTGGATGATCACCGGCGGGCGTCGGAGCGTCGAGCCGTTCTCCTGCAACCGGGCCGATAGGGCTGTCCCGCACTCGGACGATTCGGTCGGCATCATACCTCGCGACTGCATCAGCTCGGGGAATCCTCCATGGCACGGGGGCGGTGATGGCGAGCCCACCGATCCCCCGAGCTCAGCGGCCCGCTCGGGACCGCAAGACTCAGCCGTCCTCGACACCGAGCAGGCGAACGATCTCGGCTTCCACCGCCTCCAGCTCGACCTTGCCAGACCACTGAGCCACGATCTGCCCGGCGCGGTCGACCAGGAACTGGGTCGGCACCACTCGCACCTGGTAGTCGACCCAGGCGGACGTGGTGGCGTCCAAAAAGACCGGATGCCGAGCCTTCCGCCGCTTGACCATCTTGGCGACCTTGCGCTCCGCATCCTCCCCTTCGTCGATCGAAATGCTGACCACCACCAGGCCGTCGTCTGCGTAGCGCTCGTGCAGGCGGGTGAGACTCGGGAGGTCCTTGACACAGGGCGGGCACCAAGTGGCCCAGAAGTCGACCAGCAGGACCTTGCCACGATAAGACTCCGAAGAGACTTCGGAACCATCGAGACCCAGCACCGCGAACGCCGGCGCCGGCCGCGGAAACACCGGTGGTAGGTAGCTGACCGGGGCGTGCAGGAAGGTGTCGCGGCAGCCCTCCGAGCAGAAGCCGTACCACTGGCCTTCGAACTCGGCGCTGGCGACCACCGACTCGACCTTCGTCTCGCCTTCGTGGACACGACAGACCGGGCAGAGAGCCCGCCCCCCGTCTTCGGCTCCAGCACCCTCGCGGGCGAAGCCGACAGGAGCCAGGAAGAACAAGATCGAGAGCAGGGTAACCAGGGCGCGAGGGGATTTCGCCATCGCCTCAGAACCTCGTAGAAAAAGCGACTCCGACGCGCTCGAGCCAGATCCAGAGAAGCGAGGCGCCAAAGCGCTGGCCTTTGTAATTGAGCATCAGGTGGGTGCGCTGGCCGTCATACATCGGTCGCAGCGAGTAGCGCTCGCCGAAGTCGACCTCGACGCCGAAGGGAAAGTTGAAGTCCTCATCCCACTCCGAGTAGTTGAGGCTGACATAGGCCGAAATCGGCCAGCGCGGATGTCCCTTGGCGGCGGTCAAGAAGTACGACTGCTCGCCCTCGGGCGAACCGACGCGGTCCGAGCTGGTGCCGAGGAACAGCGCCGGGCGCCGGCTGTCCTCGGTGAGCAGGAACCAGGTCACCAGCGGACCGATTTCGTCCGCCTCGGGATTGATCTCGACACCAAGCTGCAACCGCGGATGAACCCGCGCATGAAGCGTCGAGCGCCAGCGCGGACGCTCGAGATCGGTGTCGATGTAGCGCAGTGAAAAGCTGTACCGCTCGTCGATGCCGCTCCCCCGGAGCGGCGCCCCTTCGCCGGGTCAACCGCTTCATATGGGGGCGCTCGACGGCCGGATTGGCGGTGGCTGGTCGGCAAAGGCGCTACCAGCGAGAGTCACCGCCGCCAACAGCAGCAGCACGAGCCAGCACAGACGAGACCTTGGGCCGAAGGCAGTCCCCTTCATGCATCGATTGTACGCGACAGCGACCCCGAAAGTTCGAGATTCGGGAGAGTCTGCCAGACGCCCGGAGGCGGCCTCGCCGCCGAGCGCCGGCGAGGTTGTCGGGCTAAGGCCAGAGCCAGCCGAAGATAGCTCCCGTCAACAGGCCATACGCCACTCCATCGATGATGCTCTTGATGGTCGAAGACCAGCTATGGCCGAACCAGTTCGCATTCACCGGAATGCAGCCCGCCCAACCGAGGATCGCCGCGACTCCGATCACCTGGAAAACCCTCGCGAAGTCGGTCCCGGCAGCCAAGGTCAGGGCGCCGATGTAGGCGGCCAAGGTGGCGATCACCAGACAGTGGACGAAGTGCAGGGCGAGGTTCTTGCCCATGCCGGTCTGCCCCACCGGTTTGAGCACCAACAGCGCCACCGGCCCGCGGCGCATCTTCTCGAGGAGCTTCTCGTCCTTCCAGTCCGACGGGTTGGCGGCGTGGGGAACGGCGTACTGCCCCGGCGCCGCGGGGTTCTGCTGATTGACCGCATCGGCAAAGGCATCCTCGTCCGGCAGCTTGGCCCAATCGGACCGATGATGGGGCAACACCATCCAGACGATGAAGCTCGCCAGGTGAACGACGATCGCCGAAACCAGAATCGGCAACCACAACGATGCGAGTGAGACCATGACCCCTCCCTCCGCCTACGGAATCAGTCCCGACGGAACCGCCCGCAGGCTAAGTCCATGTGACAGATTCACTTGCTGCGATGGGAGGAGTCTACCAATCGCTGCCGATCACCCCGTCAGCAGCCGGCTAGAAGCGCAGGAGGAGCTGGACTCCCGCCTGCCGCGGATCGCCCAGACGACCGAAGCCGCGGTTGCCGACGCCGGGGAACTTCGACACCAGGTACTGCTCGTCGGTGGCATTGTCGATGAAGGCCAGGACCGAGTAGCTTCCGGTCTCGTAGCCGCCCCGCAGATTGAACAGGGTGCGCTCGTCGAGCATGAACTCGGGCTCGTTGAAGATGCGCGCGAAGGCCTCACCCTGGTAGCCGACATCGGCGTGCACGAACCAGCCGTCCGCGAAGCGATAGTTGAAGCCGAGGGACGCCGTCCACTCGGGCGCCGAGGCGAAGCGATTGCCGGTGACGTCTTCGCCCTGGGAGGTCTCGAACTCGGTGAACTCGGTGTGGGCGAAGCCGACCGAGCCATAGACATTCCACGCCCTGCGCGGCCGATAGGCGGTCTCGATCTCCACCCCGTAGAGCTCCGAAGCGCCGGCGTTCTCGACCAAAAAGTCGAAGATCTGGTCGGTCTGTGCCACCGTGATCTGCTGGTCCGTCCAGTCGCCGTAGTAGACGTTTGTGTTGAAGGTCAGTCGCTTGTCGAGGGCCGTCGAGCGGAGCGAGAACTCCACCAGATCGAGGGTCTCCGGATCGTACTCGTTGAACCGTCCGACCACCGTCACCTGGGCACCGCCGGCGCGGTAGCCGCGCTTGTAGAACAGCGACGTGGTCACCGCGTCGCTCCACTCGTAGCTGATGCCGGCCTCCGGCAACAGCGCGTCGTACTCCGTCTCGGTGCGCCGGCTGGTGGTTCCCAAGCGCGCCAGGAGAAGCGCATTGACCTGTTCGATGGCGGCGGCGAGGGGCGGCGGCAGCAAGGAGGTATCGGGCAACTCCGACAGCAGACGCGTCTGAATGGTCTCGTCGGAATCGAGCTGCTCGACGTCCCAGCGCAGGCCGGCAAAGGCCCGCCAGCGGTCCGTCAGCTGCCAGTCCCAGCGTCCGAAGAGGGCGTAATTGCTGGTCTCGATATCGAACGGGCTCTCGACCCCGACCCGATTGACCACCGGATAGAAGGGCAGCAAGGTGGGCGGAATCCCGACCTCCCGCGACAGCAGCTCGGTCTCCGCCGTCGACATGCCCTTGGCGGTGACCTCGGTGACGTAGAAGCCGAGGGCTCCCTGGCTGGACGGGCCGGCGTACTCGAAGCGCACGTCCTGGGCCCAGTTGTCGTCGCTGCGGTCGCGCGCCGTGAAGGTGCTGCCGGTGGGAGCCCGGTCACCATCGCCGAAGGTGCTGGTGTCGGACTGCAGGAGCGACGAGATCGAGCGCAGGCTCCAGCGATCGTTGAGGGACCATCTCAGATCGACCGAGAAGGACAGGGAGTCGTTGTTCTCGAACTCCTCGAGATTGGAGTCGTTGATGCGGTCGTCGAGGAACTCGAGGACGATGACGTCGCTACCCCGTCGGGTCTCGCCATACTGGGCGGTCACCTGGGCGCTGAAGTTGTTCGCCGACTTCGGCAGATAGAGGTACTTCGCCCGCAGCGTGTTGTTCTCGCGGGCGTTGAAGTCGTCTTCGCCACGGGTCGGGTTGTTGATGTAGCCGTCGCGATTCCAAGTTTCGGCGGTGATTCGCAGCGCCGAGGTGTCGCTCAGGGGAGCGTTGACCATGCCCGCCGCTTCCCAGCTGGAATCCTCCGCCAGACCGACGCGCCAGCGGCTCTCGTACTGGAAGACCGGCTCCTTGGTGGCGAGCACGATCGCCCCACCGAGGGCGTTGAGACCGACGTTGGTGGTCTGAGGACCGCGCAGGATCTCGACCTGGGCGACGTCCCAGAGCTGGGTCGGGCCGATGCGTTTGGCGAAACCGGTGACCGCGACGCCGTCGATGTAGTAGCTGCCCAACTCCCCGACTCCACCGGTTCCGACGCCGGTGTGGTTGATGCCGCGAATACCGAAGCCTTCGCCGTTGAGGAGCTGGTAGGCATTGGCGGTCTGGTTGAGAACGTCCTGCAGCTCCAGCATGCCGGCATCGGTGATGGCGTCCGATCCCCACACCGCGACGCTCTCCGGGGTGTCCTGCAGGGTCTCTTCGATCAGGCCGCCGGTCACCACGATCTCGTCGAAGATCTCTTCGCGCTGGGACTCGTCGTCGGCGGAGGATTCGCGGCTGGATTCCTCCTCGGAGGACTCTTCGACGGCCGCCCCATTGGGCGGCGAATCGGCGAAGGCCCCAGGAACCGGGACCACCAAGGCGAGCAAGAATAGGGCGAGATTCGAGTAAGTGGCCACCTTCATGACGGGTTCCTCTGCATTGATTAGGCTTGTGCGGGAATGCGGATGACGGCGGACCTGGGCACACGATGGAACGCCCGGGCCAAGCGCAAAAAACGCTTATTGAGAATGAATCTCATTAAAGACTGAAAATTGTGGACCGATTTCGTCCGATTTGTCAAGAAATTCTTCCCCCGGCGGCGAATCGACGCAGCGATCAGGCAGAGGTCAGGTCGTGGCGCGGCGAATGGCCGAAGTGGCGCGAGTACTCGCGACTGAACTGGGTGGGGCTCTGATAGCCGACACCGAGGGCCGCCTCGGTGACGTTGTGCTTGCCTTCCCGGATCAAGCGCCTCGCCTCCAGTAGGCGGAGGCTCTTCAGGTACTGCAACGGCGTGGTGCCGGTGAGGGATCGGAAGTGCTCGTGGAAAGACGAGTCACTCATGCCCGCGGCCCGGGCCAGGTCCGGCACCGCGAGGGGTTGCGAGAAGTCGCGCCGCAACAGCGAAATGGCGCGAGCGATCTGGCTGGCGTGGCTGCTCTCCTGCAGCAGTTGCCGCAGAGTCTCTCCTTGGGGAGCGCTGAGCAGGCGATAGTGGATCTCGCGGCGCAACAAGGGCGCCAGGATTTCGCCATCGCGACGCCGGCCGACCAGATCGAACAGACGCACCATGGCATCGACCAGCGCCGGCGGTGCCGGCCCGGTCTCCAGCGATCGGGACAAGGATCGAGACGAGGTGGGCTCGCCGACACGATCGTGCAGCTCGCGAGCCAGTCCGAGATCGAGGTCGAAGGCGAGGGACGAGAAGGGCTCATGCTCGCTGGCGACGGTGATCTTCGCCAAGACCGGCAAGTGGTGGCTGATCACCACCGCATCCCCGGGGCCGAAGTCGAGCCTCCGATCCCCCAGCTGAACGCACTTGCCGCCGCGCAGGATGATGCAAAAGGAGGGCTGGTAGAGCACCGGCTCGATCGCCGTCGGACGACGGCTGTGAATCGCCAGCAGGCCCTCGATGTCGGTGGCGTGCTCGGGCCCCGGGCTCGCCTCGCCGGCGAAACCCGCCACCCGGG
This sequence comes from Acidobacteriota bacterium, assembly GCA_039028635.1. NCBI lineage: Bacteria > Pseudomonadati > Acidobacteriota > Acidobacteriota bacterium. The sequence goes on along the minus strand of JBCCHV010000066.1, from coordinate 3,782 downwards.
CAGCCAGGTCGGCGAGCCTGGAGGAAACCGTGATGGGTCGAGCCTCGGACATGGCGAAAGCCTAAACCGTCCGGCAGACGATCGTGCCCGGTTTGGAGAAATAGGCAGATCTTCCGGTCGATTGGGCAGGCAACCGACGGCCCGAAACGGCATCATCTCTTCGACCACGGGGCGCGGCGCTGCCGCGCTTCCCAACCCACCCAGACCCTCGGAGAGATGACGATGACCGATCTTCACGATGCGCACCCGAGCGAGAGAATCGCCCTGATCACCGGCGGCAGCCGTGGCCTGGGCAAGAGTATGGCTCTCGAGCTCGCCGCCGGCGGCGTCGGCGTGATTCTGACCTTTCATTCCCGTTCCGACGCTGCCGACCAGGTGGTCGATGAGATTCGAGCCGGCGGCGGCCAAGGCGCCGCCCTGCAGCTCGACGCCGGCCGCAGCGAGACCTTCGAAGACTTCGCCCGTCGGGTCGGCGAAACCCTCGCCTCGACCTGGCAGCGCGACCGCTTCGACTTCCTGGTCAACAACGCCGGCATCGGAGTGCACCAGCCCTTCGCCGACACCAGCGAGGAAGAGTTCGACGCCCTGATGAACATTCACTTCAAGGGCACCTTCTTTCTCACCCAGCGGCTCCTGCCGTTGCTCGCCGATGGCGGACGCATCGTCAACATCTCGACCGGCCTGACCCGCTTCGCATTTCCCGGCTACTCCGCCTACGCCAGCATGAAGGGTGCCGTCGAAGTGCTGACCCGCTACCTCGCCCACGAGCTCGGGCCCCGCGGCATCACCGTCAACACCATCGCTCCGGGAGCCATCGAGACCGACTTCGGCGGCGGCGCGGTGCGCGACAACGCCGAGCTCAACCAATTCATCGCCGCCAACACCGCCCTCGGCCGGGTCGGTCTGCCGGACGACATCGGTGGCGCCGTGGCCAGCTTGCTGACGGGCGACAACCACTGGATCACCGGTCAGCGAATCGAGGTCTCCGGCGGCCAGAACCTCTGATTCCAACTCCAGGCGGCAGATTCAACAGCTCCTCATAGCGAAACGCCCCTCGCGCCCCATCGGGCCCGAGGGGCGAATCATTTCGCGCCTCGACGAGCTCAGAAGTCGATCGAGTAGGACAGCCCCACCGAACGGCCGGGAGCACCCGCCACCCGCGCCACGAACAGCGGATTGCCGCGATAGCTCTGGCTGCTCGGCGGCAAGTAGGCGCGATCGAAGAGATTGGAGATCTGGATTCCGAGCTCACCCCGCGGCAGCCTCCAGTCGACGCCGACGTCGGCCACCGCATAGCCCTCGATCTCGTAGAGGTCGATGCCCTCGTCGAAGGCCCGGTCACGGTCCCCCACCGCCAGCACCAGGCCGTTGAGGGTCACCTTGTTGGTCAGCAAGTACTTCGCCTCGAGGGTCGCCTTCCAGGGCTGGATATCGAGACTGGTCTGCGGCACGAAGCCGGAGGGACCATTGCCGTCCGGATCGAAGTCGCCCTCGCTCCAGGCGGCGGTCCCGAAGAAGGACAGCTTGGCGCTGGCCTGCCAGCCGAGCACGGTCTCGAATCCGTAGGTCTCTTCCGGTGAGCGGTTGTACTCGCCGAAGTTGGTCTCCGGATCGTAGATGAAGTTCTCGCCGAACTCCGACTCGGTGAAGAAGGCGGCGAAGGAGTAGCTGAAGTCGCCGCGGTAGCCGCGATAGCCAAGCTCGAAGTTGTCGACGATCTGAGGCTCGATCGCTTCGGCGCTTTCGAGCGGCTGGTTCGGCGGCACCAGGCGGGCGACGTTGAACAGGCTCGGCACCTCGAAGCCCTGGGCGAAGCTGCCGTAGATCTGGTCGCTGGCGTTGAGCTGGTAGGTGCCGCCGAGATTGAAGGCGGTCCCCGAGTTGGCGCCCTGACCGCCGGGCCGGAAGGCCTGCAGGAAGTCGAAGACGCGCACACCGCTACCGATCTCGAACTCGACATCCTCATAGCGCACGCCGCCACTCAGCGACAGCTTGTCCGTCGCCCGGAAGTCGGCCTGCAGGAAGTAACCCTCGGTCTGGAGATCGAAGGGATAGAGGAACAGGTCATCGCGGATCGGCGTCGTCACATCGCGTTCGATGTCGAAGTTCGGACCGGTCGCGAACACCAGCGCACGGCTGCCGCGAGTCTGGTCCTCGAAATCGAATCCGACCAGCACGTCGAAGGAGTCGCCGAAGGACTTCGAGTACTGGGAGCGGAAGCCCTCGCTGAAGTCGAGCTGGGTCTTCTGGTAGTTGTTCGGGAAGACCGGCGGCAGCGGAATGGCGCGCAGGTCGATCCAGGCCCCGATGATCTCGTCCTCGCGATCGTAGTACTGCAGCATCAGCTGACCACCGCCGAGGTCGGCATGGCTGTAGCGCACGCTCAGCAGCTCTTTCTCGTCAATCGGGGTGTTGGACGAACCATAGTTGAAGGACTGCTGGTTGGGGCTCTCGCGGCCGGTCGCGAAGCCGTCATCGCGCAGCACCGTCTCGAACACCCGGCCGTCGAGCTCGCGGTCGATGAAGCTGTAGAAGCCCTCGAGGCGCTGGCTCGGGGTGAGGTCGGCCCCCAGCTTGGTGAAGTAGCTGGTGTCGTCGGTGAAGCCGTAATACACCGGGTTGGCGACGTCGTTCTCGCCGTCGATCACGCCGTTCTGGGAGTCGTAGCTGCCCGACACCAGGTAGTCGAAAAGACCCAACCGGCCCGACATCACGGCCGACGTCTTGTAGCTCAGGGCATCGTCACCGAAGGGTGAGCTCGCCTGCGTGAAGGTCGTCGCCTGCTGCCGGAGCTCGAGGCGAAAGGCGTCGTCCGCCGGGCCACGGGTCAGAAACTGAATCACGCCGCCGGTGGCACCGGCTCCATAGTTCGAGGTCGGACCGTAGAGCACCTCGACCTGATCGACCACGCCGGGCTCGAACTTCACCAGCGGACTCTCGGAAAACCCGGAGCCGCCGTTGTAGACCAGCGGCACGCCGTCGAAGAGATACTGCGGCTCGCGGCCCCGCAGGGTCTGATTGCGGATCAAGTCGATGAAGGTGGGAGCCCCGTAGCCCGGGATCGATCGGCCCAGAATGTCGCCGACGTTCGAGCTCTTGGTGAGATCGACCTTGAGCTCGAGACTATCGATGACGGTAGTGGTGCGGGTGAGCTCACTCTGGCGCTGCTCACGGCGGCTGCCGGTCACCACGATCGAATCCTTGACCACGGTGTCGCTCGCGGCACCATCGTCGGCAGCGCTCTCCGGCGCGGCCTCGGCGGCTTCCACCGACGCGGCGTCTTCCTCGGCTGCGGAACCAGCAGCGGTCGAAGTTTTGGTACTGCGCTCCATCGCCGGATCGGCCTTGGCTGAAGCGACAGCCGGCCCCGAAAGGGCGACCATGATCAAGACCATCAAAGGTCCGAGTATGCGAAACGCCCTCAGCAACGCTGTTCGGCGCTGTTCCATTTTGACTCTCCTCGAGTAAAGCCCATCGAACGGGGCGGCCGGGCTCCGGAAGAGCCCGACCGCTATGAAGCAAAGCTCACTGAGAAGAGAGGAAGCCCTTGACCATCCGGGCTCCGAAGTGACAGACCTACATCCAACCAAGGTCTTCGCGAGCTTGGCCGAATTGGATGCGGCCTTGAAGGAGAAACTTCCCCCGACAGGAGCTCACGCCCGCGACCTCGCTCGGTGCCAAGCCTACCCAGGACAGTTCAGACCGTCAACGGCCGCAGCCAGATCCCTGCCCCCGACGCCACACGCCGCCGAGAAATTCGGGTGGCACCTAGGAATTGAACC
>JBCCHV010000065.1 GCA_039028635.1 Acidobacteriota bacterium | reverse complement strand
TATGGGGATAATCTTTGCGAAAAGCTTCAAGTTGCATCGATTCAAGTAAATGATCGATGGTTGCTTTTTTGTGATCGCGCACTGTCACACCAAAACCGATATTTTCCTCAACATTTAAACCCGACCCTAATCCCAGTTCCGTCGTCAGCCATCCCGCACTTTGGTCCAGTCGCGATGGACGGTGCGGTCGACAACCTTCCAAACATCAATCCGCTGTTCGTCGCTCCGGCGAACGGCGACTCTCGCCTTGCGGAGCTGTCTCCGGCAGTCGATATGGACGGCTCGATCACGTCTCGCCATCCCTAGGACGAATTCGACGGAGTCAGCCGGACCAGGGGCTGCGCACCGACCTCGCGGGCGCTTTAGCCTCTGCTGGCGAAACGTTGTCCGGGGCTCGGACACCCCCGTCCGAAGACTCGAACGCTGGAACTCTTTGGGAGGAATCTCATGGAAGCTTTTATCGGTCAGATCACCCCGTTCGCCGGCAATTTCGCGCCCCGAGGGTGGGCCTTTTGCGACGGTGCCCTGATCTCCGTCAATAGCAATCCTTCGCTCTTCGCGATCATCGGGACGATCTATGGCGGCGACGGTGTCAACAATTTCGCGCTTCCGGATCTGCGCAGCCGGGCGGTGTTGGGGGCGGGTAACGGTCCTGGGTTGCCGGCGACCAAGCCCGGCCTGCAGCAGACGGTGATGCAGGGCACCGGCCAGGAGGCGCAGTTCGGCACTCTGGGCATGAACTACATCATCTGCCTCGAAGGCGTGTTTCCGACCCGCAACTGATCCGCTAGAGACGAACCAAATTCACGGAGAAAGGAAATGCCGCAATTCTTTACCGGGCAGGTCAGTCTCTTCGCCGGCAACTTCGCTCCCCAGGGCTGGGCTTTGTGCGAGGGGCAGCTCTTGGCGATCGCTCAGTACCAGGAGTTGTTCTCGCTTCTCGGCGCGACCTATGGCGGCGATGGCCGGTCGACCTTCGCCTTGCCGGATTTCCGCAGCCGAGCCGGTCTCGGGGTCGGTGGCTTCCCGCCCCTTCCGAGGACCGATCTCGGGTCTCGTGAGACCGTGAACCAACATCAGGGTAGCGAGCCGCAGTTCGGCACCCTCGGGGTGAATCACATCATCTGCCTCAACGGATCCTACCCAGTGCGCAGTTGATGGTCCGCCGGAGGAGCCGCGAAGGCGGCTTCTGCGGCCTTCCGGGCTCTCCCGGTCGGCTGGCGAAGGAGTAGGATCCCGCCACCGGTCGCGTTCCGGGGGGCGGCATGTCGCCGCTGCCTCGGCGCGGCCCAATGGCGGCGTGATGACGACCTACCTCGGCATGCTCGGGGCCCTGCAAGGGCTGATCTTGGCGGCGGCGGTGCTGTCCCTCGGTGGAGCCGACCGGCGGCCGAACCGGGCCCTCGGCGGTGCACTGCTGATCCTGTCCTGCACCGTGTTCACGGTGACCGGCGAGCACGGCGGCCTGTTCGGCGACTCGATCTACCCGGTGCTGTTCGAGTACACCCTGGCCTTCCTCTTTCCGCCGGTGCTCTGGCACTACGCCCGCACCGTCCTCGGGCAGCGGCGGTTTTCGCCGGTTTGGATCCATGCGCTACCGGCCGTCGCCTGGCTGTCCTATCTCGGGGCCTACTGGGTCGGGCTGGTCACGTGGCGCTGGTTGCCTCCGATCCTCGCCCTAGTGGCCTACCTGGCGAGTTACACCGTGGCGGTGAGCCTGCGCACCTGGGGGCGCGATGCCCGGGCGACCACCCTGGTGTCGCACCACGCGGTGCTCAAGGTGCTGCTGCTCAGCATGTTCGGCATCCACCTGGCGCAGCTCGTGCGCTGGTCTTTCCGCACCATTCCCTGGCTCGCCGACATCGTGCCCTTGACCGCCACCGTCGCCTTGGCGGTTTTCTCCCTGCTGGCTCTGCGCAGCTCGCAATTGTTCGCCGGTCGCGAACCGATGCTGGCCGCGGCCAAATATCGCTCCCCGACGCTGACGGCCGAGCGCGGAGAAGAGGTCAGGCAGCGTCTCCTCCTGGTTCTCGAGCGCGACCGGCCGTTCTTGAACGAGAATCTCAACCTGGCGGACATGGCGGCGCGGTTGAAGGTCTCTCGCTCGCATCTGTCGCAGGTCGTCAACGAGGGCCTCGGCTGTACCTTCTCGGAGCTGCTCAGCCGCTATCGGGTACGCGCAGCGGAGAAGCTGCTCGGCGACCCCGGCTACGGTCACCTGACCATCGAGGCGATCGGCTACGAGGTGGGATTCAAATCACGCTCGGCCTTTCATGGGGCCTTCAAGCGGGAGCGCGACCAAACGCCGGCCCAGGCCAGGAAGCGGATGTCGCAAAAGATGATCGAGGACAGCGGACAGCCTTCGAATCGCTAGCTTTCGGGTCGTGACATTTCGTTGATGACCCATCGAGCCCGCCCTTCTGATCGGCTCTCTGAGGCGTTGCAGCAGAGAGTCGGCGAGAAGGGTGGGCAAGGAGAAAGCTCCGTGATTCAGAAGATCCTTCCCCTCGCCCTCGGCCTGTTCACCCTTCTCGCTTGTCAACCACCGGTTGCCGGGGCCGCCCGCCCTTTGAAAGTGACCGAGGCCGGCAGTCGGGCCGTGCAACAGGTCGACCTGCCGGCCTGGCCGCAGCAGGAGTGGCAGCGAGCGGCGACCCCCGAGCTGCTCGGTTGGTCGTCGAGCCGACTCGATGCGGCGCGCGCCTACGCCGAGGACATCGGCACCCAGTCTTTCCTGTTGATCGATCGCGGGGTGGTCGTTCAGCAGTGGGGCGACGTCACCAAGCCTTACCAGGTCTATTCGATTCGCAAGAGCCTGGTCAGCGCGCTGGTCGGCATGGCCCTCGAGGAGACCGACCTGCGGTTGGACAACACTCTCGAAGATCTTGCCATCGACGATGATCCGCCCCTCGACCAGGGTGAGAAGCAAGCTCGCCTGGCCGATCTGCTGAGCTCGCGGTCGGGGGTCTACCATCGCGCCGCCTACGAGGCGGCCCGTCATGCGCGCAATCGACCGCAGCGGGGCGCGCACCGGCCCGGTGACTTCTTCTACTACAACAATTGGGACTTCAATGCGCTGGGGACGATCGTCAGTCGGGCCCTCGGCGGGGATCTGTTCGAGCTGATGCAGCGGCGCCTGGCAGAGCCCCTCGGGATGCAGGACTTTTCCCTCGAACGCACCGAGTATCGCCGCGAGAAGGCGTCCCGACATCCGGCCTATCTGCTCGAGATGTCGGCTCGCGATCTGGCCCGTTTCGGTCTCCTCTATCTGCGCCGAGGGAGCTGGCGCGAGCAGCGGCTCCTGACGGCGGACTGGGTCGATCTCAGCACTCGGACCCACAGTCCGGGAGCCACCGAGAACCGTGGCTACGGCTACCTCTGGTGGACCTATCCGCGCTACGGGTCGCAGTACGCCGCTTCCGGCAGCGGCGGCCAGCTCGTCTTGGTCTTGCCGGATCGGGACTTGGTGATGGTTCACCTCGCCCGCGAGAATGCCTTCGGCCAGGGCGGTGTCGAAGCCCGCGAGTTCTGGCAGCTCTTCGGCCGGGTGATGGCGGCGAAGGACTCTGCGTCCGCGGAATCGCGGTAGCCCCCGCGGGGTGGAGTGGGGTTGATCGGCCTGCGGTGGTGGCTCTGGGGAGCGATTGTTCTTGACAAATAGGACCATAACGGTACAGAATTTATTTTCTAATTGAGACGAAGTCTCAATTGCGTTCAACAAGAGCCACATCCAGGCAGCAGGGGCCATCGCCGGGGGGACGAGTGTCCGATGTCTTGAGAATGGGCCGATGGGGTATCGCTGAACGCCGCAGGCGTTGGGAACCCACGTTCGGTCTATTGGGGCAATCTGCGTGTCGAGCCGACGATCGAGGTCGTCGGCCACGTGCTGCAATCCACCGTTCCCAGCGGTGGCCAGCCGCTTCTTCGCGGCTGGTCGACCCTCGCCCGAAGACGGGGCGAGGCCTGGACTCCGACCGTTGCGCCCTGCGGCGGACTGGAGTGGCTGTCACCCTGCAAGTTGATCTTTTCCGAGGCTCGGGCGGAGGGTCTCCCAGGACCATTCGCGTGGCGCAGCCCGACCGGCTGTGCAGACGCCGGCTGATGGCTGTCGCAGCGCCCTTCGTCGGCGGAGAATGCGCCGCCTGACGGCGGCTCCGATTGCCGTTTCTGACAATTTCCCTCGACGATCCTCCACTCTGTTTTCCTAGAAGGACGTAACCCTTACCCTAGAAGGACGTAAACGCAATGTCACGATTTGCCTTTTTCCTGCTCATTTGTGCCCTGCTCGCCATGACGCTCACGGCGTCGACGGTCGTTGCTCAGACCCCTGACGATGCCGATCAAGAGGCCGTCTCGGAGGAAGCCGAGGAGGCGACTCCCGATGAGGTCACCGAGGACGAAATCGTCGTCGTCGGGAAGTACCTCTACAGCGATCAGGTCAAAGCCCTCAGGACCCCGACGCCGATCCTCGACGTGCCCCAGAGTCTGTCGATTTCCACCGCCGACCAGCTTGCCCAGCAGGGCTTCTTGAGCATCGGCGAGATCGTCAGCTACACCCCGGGCGTCAATACTTCCCAGGGCGAAGGCCACCGCGATGCGATCGTCTTCCGGGGGGTCCGCTCGACGGCTGATTTCTTCATCGACGGCGTGCGCGATGACGTGCAGTACTACCGTCCGCTCTACAACCTGGATCAGGTGGAGATCCTGCGCGGTCCGAACGCGCTGCTCTTCGGCCGTGGTGGCACCGGTGGGATCTTGAACCGCGTCACCAAGAAGGGTCTTCTCGGCGAGAGCTTCACCAGCTATCAGGCCGGGACCGACTCGTTCGGCGAGTTCAACGTGCAGGTCGATGGCAACTTCGGGGTCACCGACAAGCGCGCCTTCCGGGTCAACGCTTTCTTCGAGAGTCTCGACAACCATCGCGACTTCTACGATGGCGAGCGCATCGGCATCAACCCGACGGCCAAGTTCGAGCTGTCGCCGTCGACCACCCTCGACCTGTCCTACGAGTACGCCGACCACCAGCGCTTCGTCGACCGCGGTATTCCGACCGGGGATGACGGCCGTCCGGTGGAAGCTCTCGAGGACGTGGTCTTCGGTGATCCGGAGCTCAACACGACGGAGCTCGAGGCGCACCTGCTGCGCGCCACCATCGAGCACCTCTTCACCGACCGGGTGAAGGGCAACTTCAGCGCCTTCTACGGTGACTACGACAAGCTCTACCAGAACTTCTACGCCAACGACTACGATCCGGCGACCAACATCGTCGAGCTCGATGGCTACGTCGACACCACCGAGCGTCAGAACTTCATTCTGTCGGGCGACCTGATCAGCGAGTTCGAAACCGGCAGTGCGGGTCACACCGTGATCGTCGGCACCGAGTACATCGACACCTCGTCGGATCAGGATCGCTTCAATTCGTTCTTCGATACCTCCGCCGCTGACGGCACGCGCACCGACCGGGCGGAGTTCTTCGCCACCCGCAACATCCTGCGCAACGGTGTCGGCGTGCTGGCCGATGGTCGCGTCGCGACCAACAGCTTCACCACCGATCTCAACGACGACACCCGGGTCGGCATCGAGGTGATCTCGTTCTACGTTCAGGACGAGATCGAGCTGTCGGAAAAGTTCGACATCATCCTCGGCGCCCGTTTCGACAGCTTCGACATCGAGGTGTTCAACGTGCCGGCGAACGACACGCGCACCCGCAAGGACGAAGAGGTCTCGCCGCGCCTCGGCTTCGTGTTCAAGCCGCAGGAGAACATCTCCCTCTACGGCAGCTACAGCGAGGCCTTCCTGCCGCGTAGCGGCGAGCAGTTCGCCAATATCAACGGCGACAACAACCGGCTGGACCCGAACACCTTCGCCAACCTCGAGGCGGGCGTGAAGTGGGACTTCAGCAAGCGTCTGAGCCTGACGGCGGCGCTCTTCGAGATCGAGCAGGAGTCGCCGGTGGTGTCCGATTCGGACGCCGGCACCTTCGACATCATCGAGACCTCTGTCGACGGTTTCGAGGCGCAGCTCCAGGGCCAGTTGACGGACCGCTGGTTCATCTCGGCCGGCTACAGCTACCTCGATGGTGAGCAGGCGGACGGTATCCGTCGTCCCCGCGAGCTGCCCGAGAACATGTTCTCGGTGTGGAACAACCTTCAGGTGACGGACGTCTTCGCCCTCGGCTTCGGTCTGACGTACCAGGACGAGAGCTTCATCAACAACAGCAATAGCGCGGTCCTGCCGAGCTACACGCGCGTTGATGCGGCGGCCTACTACGACTTCTCCGAGACCCTGCGGATTCAGCTCAACGTCGAAAACCTGACCGACGAGCTCTACTTCCCGAACTCCCACAGTACCCATCAGGCGACGGTGGGAGCTCCCCTCAACGCCAGCCTGTCGATCCGGGGTCGGTTCTAGGATCCACGGGCTCACCGGCGCCTGCTGAGAGCGACATTCAGCAGGCGCCGCGTACCCCTCAGATAGACCTTGGGTTGGCGGAACTAGCCGCTCGCGAGGAAACCTTGTGAGAAGGGCGGGCTAGTCGCCCGCGGCAGCGGCCTATTGCGCCAACCTGCGGGCGACGATGCCCCAGACCTTCGGGTTGATCCCCAAGCCGAGGTGTGAGCCTTTGACCTCGAGGTGCTCGACGTCCGGATTCGAGCGGTCGAGGCAGGCTTGCCAGGCGACCACGCCGTCGCCCTGCGAGTAGATCGACGTGATCGGCACTTCGATCGGCACCTGCTCGCGCTCGGCGATCCTCTGTTCGATTTTTTGCTGCTGCTTGGCGAAGGCGCGGGCGGCGATGGTGTAGCGCGGCCCCCCGATGACCGGCGTGCCGAGGGTGATGACCCGCTCGACTTTGGTCGGCATGTCGCGGGCGGCTTCGCGGGCCAGGACGCCGCCGAGGCTCCAGCCGATCAGGCTGACCGGGCTGCCGCTGCGCTCGGCGAAGTCGAGGACGCGCTGGTTGACCGGCTCGAGCAAGCCCTCGACATCGCCGCGGTTGGTTCCCAGACCCCAACCTTCGACGCGGTAGCCGAGGACTCGCAGAAAGCTGCGCAGGGGAGTCGTCGAGCGGTCGCTGGTGAGATATCCGGGGAGCACCATCACCGGTTCTCCCGCGCCTCGCGGCAGGGTCCAGGCGAGAGGCGACGCGAGGGCGAGGGCGAGGGCGTCGCCGACGACGCGGCTTTCCTTCCAGAAGGTGCCGGTGGGGGGATGGATTGCGTGCTCGGTCATCGACTTTTCCTCTCGTTCGGCCGGTGGGCCTCGATCAGGGAATCGACCATCGGCATCAGGAGCTCTTCTCCCGCGCGTCCGGCGACCAGCTTGCCAGCCAGGTGGAGCGAGGCGATGCCGTGGATCGATACCCAGAAGAGGTGGGCTAGCGTGGTCGGGGAGCCGGTCAAGACGCCGGCGGCCACGGCGCGTTGGAAGCTGCCGAGCAGAACGCCCCAGGCGTTGCGCTCGGTTTCGTGGTGGCCGGGAAAGTCCTCCGGCGCCGGCTGCTCGAGCTGAAACATGATCCGGAAGGCGTGGCTCTGCTGCTCGGCGAAGGCGAAGTAGGCCCGTCCGAGGACTCGAATCTCCTCTTCCGGGTCGTGATTGTCGGCGAGGAAGCGCGCCAGGTGCTCGTGGAAGCGGTCGAAGCCCAGGGAGCGCACCGCAGCGTAGATCTCTTCCTTGCTCTCGAAGTAGCGGTAGGGGGTGGCGGCGCTGCAGCCTAGCTGGCGGGCCAGGGCGCGCAGGCTGACGGCGCCGTAGCCGCGCTCCGCGAACATTTCGAGGGCGACCTCGCAGAGGCGTCCACGAAAGCTCGCGATCTCTTCCGGAAGCAGCGTCGGCCGTGCCATGGAGAAAGATTAACAGCGTTTTGTTAACGATGTCAATTTTTCTCTGGCGACCCTCTCGAGGATGAAGAACCTGTGAGTCGAAGAGGCTTGCCGCAAGCGAGTCGGCTTACTCGCCGGGGTTTCCGGGTGCCCCCGGAGGGGCGGGTGGTGAGAGTCTCACCACCCGCGGTGTGCTTGGTGGGATTTGGGGGAGGGCAGGTCAGGCGGGCTTGGAACCGATGATCGTGGGGGCACCGGTGAGCACCCGGAGGGCCACCGTGCCGGGGTTGGCGACGTCTTCCAGCTCGATCGGTGCCTGCAGGCGGTACTCCGTGCCGTTCGGCGGCGGGAAGGACTTCACGCGATCGCTGACGACATGCAGCGGCTCGATCGAGCGATAGAGCACGCCGGGATGCGCCTCGATCTCGATCTGGATGTGGAAGCGCATGTGCTGGGAGGCCGGAAACTCGCTGCCGACGGTCTGCTCGACCAGCAGGCTGCCCTTGACCGGGCGGCTGTGATCGAGGGAGACGATGATCTCGCCGAGGCCCTCGACGTAGTCGCGGCTGACGGTGCCGAGAATCTCGAGCGGCACGGTCTTGCGGCCGCCGTCGCCGAAGAAGGACTCCTCGGTGCGCGCCGCCACGGAGCCGTGCAGGTCGGCCTCGAAGATGCCGATGCCCACGACCTCCAGGGTCACCGGATCGAGGTGGGCGCACTCCTGATTGTTGTCCGGCCCCGGAAGCTCCGGCGTCGGAGCTTCTTTGCCGGCTGAGGCCGTGCCAGCGATGACCAGAGCGATGAGCGCTGCGGCGATGAGGCTGAGGCCGAGCAGGCTGCGATGCTGGGAAACGAACTTCGCCATGTCCTCACTCTCCTTTCTGATCCCCAGAAAAGGGGTTCGAGCTCTCCCGATAGGAATGATCGGGGCGAGACCTGGTGTGTGTGTACATATTTCTGTAAAACCAAATAAATTTTAACTCGAATTTTCAGTTATGTCAATTTAAATTTGCAGCAATATTTGACGAACAGCCCTGTGCAGCTCCAAGGTCGGGGGTGCCGGTCGACGGTGATCGCAGGGCTCGGGGTCAGGGCCTTGGGTCAGGAGTGCAGTGATCCGATCTCTCCAGCGCCGACGCGTTTCGAGGCGAATCCGAGCTCGAGGAGGGGCGCTGGGAGTACGGCACCTCGCTCGGCTCTCATCCAACCGAGGAGGCATGCGATGAAGTGGAAACTACTGTCTTTGTTCGTCGGTACGCTGGCGGTGGCGGGTCTTTTCCTGGTGGCGGCACCGGCCCAGGCCGGAGGCTGCTACGCCAACTGCGAGCTGGCCTATTTCAAGTGCGTCGGCTCCGGGCAGAGCGGTTGCGACCTGCAGCTCAGCCTGTGCACGCTGCGCTGCGGTGGCTCCGGCGGTGGAGGAGGAGGCGGCAGCGACCCGCGGGGCCGGACGCCCTACGATCTCTGCGTCCTCGACTGCCGGATCGATTTCTTCGACTGTGTGGGCGCTGGGGTACCGGTCGCCGTCTGCACGGCGGCGCAGAATCAGTGCATCGACCAGTGCGCCGCCATCTACGGTGTGCCCTGACTAGCAGGCTGCTGAAACCTTCCTAGCGGTCTATCAGGAGCTCGGTGTGCTGGCTCTCGAGCCAGCCCTGCTCACCATCCGGCAGGGCGATGCGGAGCCAGTCCGGGCGCTCGTCGAGGACCGCGAGCTCGGCACCGGCGTGGAGTTTGAAGAGCACCACCGAGTCGCGTGAGGTGCCGGACTGGACGTTGATCTCCTGGGGCACGATCACCGCCACCCGTTGCGGGCTGATGGTGCGAGTGGCCCAGGAGGCGGCCACCGCCAGCAGTGGAATCAGCACCAGGCCGGTGAGCCAGCGCAGAATCTCGGAGTTGGGACGGTAGAGGCGCCAGCCGAGGAGTCCCCAGAACAACAGGTTGAGGCCGAGGGTGGCGGCGAAGAGCTCTTGGCGAGACAGCCGGTAATGCCAGAAAAACAGGGTCCTCTGCACTGCCGAGGGGCCTGGCGGTGACAGCGCATCGCGAGCGCTGCGGCGGGCGAAGGCGAGGTTGGCGGCGGTGTCCTGATCGCGCGGCAGGGCGCTCTGGGCTCGCCGATAGGAGGCAATGGCGCGGCCGAGCTCGCCAGCGCGAAGGTAGGCGTTGCCGAGGTTGTAGTGCAGGCGTCCGTTGTCGACGCCGCGCTCGATGAGCCCCTCGTAGAGGCGCACTGCGCGGCCGTAGTCGCCGTCCTCGTAGGCGGTGTTGGCGCGCACGAAGAGCTCGCCGGGCTCGCCGCTCTCGGTGAGTCCAGTGGCCGGCGCCAGGGCTGCGTCGAGGCCCGGATCCGGTGTTGTCGCGACGGCCGCTGGCGCTGCTGGAGTCACCAGGGCGAGGAACAGCAAGGCGACGATCACGGCTTGCTCCGGGTCTTTCGCAGCGCCCCTTCGAGGCGCTCGATGAGAGCCTTGGCGGGGTCTCGGAGCTCTCCTCCGGCAGCGCCGCCGGCGGCGCCGTAGCGACTCGCTTCGAGGCCTTCGAGGAAGCTCCGGACCTCGTCCACGAGGTCACCGCCAAGGCCCGCCTGGCGCAGCCCGGCGGCGGCCTCGGCGGCGGTCAGGGCACCGCCTTCGCGACCGAGCTTGTCGCCGATGTAGGTGCGCACGACCTCCGAGGGGTCGTCGTTGGCGAGGCTCTTGCGCGCTCGCCGCAGGGCTTCCTGGCGGCGGCGCAGGGCGCCGTCCTCTTGGTAGCGGAGCTGCCGTCGCCGGCGCCACCACAGGCCGACGAAGAGCAGCGGTGGCGCCGCCAGGGCGCCGGTGAGGGCGGCCTGGAGGGGCGGCCCCGGGGGACTCTCGGTGGCGCCATCGAGACCGCGGTAGAGGGGCAGGATGTCGTCTGCCAGGATGCGCACCGCCACCTTGCCGGTGGTCGGCGCCAGCGACTCCGTGAGGCGCAGATCTTCCTGCCCTTCGGCAGGGTCGACGGCCAGGACAATGGGGGTCGTGCGGGTGGTGCGATAGCTGCCCGCCGCCGGATCGAAGTAGACCAGGGGGATCGCCGGGATCATGGTTTCGCCCGGGGAAAGCGGCACCAGCGCCTTGGGGAAGACCTTCGACCCTTTGAGCTCGAGGCCATCGCGGTCGATGCGGCTGCTGGTCTTGTCGTCGTAGATCTTGAAGGCGGAGAGATCCGGCAGCGGTGGCTCGGCGATGCTCTGCACATTGCCCTGGCCGCTGACGGTGATCTGGACGGTGGTCGACTCGCCCACCTGGAGCTGGCGCTTCGAGGCCTCGGCCTGGATCTGGAACTTGCCCACCAGGCCGCTGAAGTCCGCCGGTGGTGACGGCAGGGGGCGGACCTCGAGCGCCACCGGCGGTCCGGGCACCACCCGTTGCTCGGCCCGCACGCGGCCGAAGAAGTCGTCCATCAGGCTGCGCCGGCGGCGCCGCTGATCGCGCACCGCCACCTGGCAGGTGAGCTTCGAGCCCGGTACCGTCAGCGTGCCGGCCCGCTGTGGGAAGAGCGCCACGCGGCGCTCGATGACGCCGTAGCGCCGACCGCCGACGACGGTTTCGTACTGGCGGGTCTCGCCGAGAGGTTCGGAGAGGAAGCCGTCGAAGTCCTGGGGATCGAGCCGTGGCTCACCGATCTGTACCCGGTAGAGGAACTTCCAGGTGTAGATCACCTGCTCGCCGACGAAGGGCTGGCGATCGGACACCGCCACCTGGATGAAGAGATCGCGATCGTTGCCCGGGCGGTCACGATCGGCCTTCAGGACGCGCACCTGGAAGGGCCGGGAGCGATAGGCCTTGCCGTCGATCTCGACCATCACCGGACCGATGGTGAAGGTTCCGGTGCGCTGCGGGATCAAGAAGTAGTTGTAGGCCGCGCCGCTGCTGGCGCGGCCGTTGACGATGTCGACCTGGGTGCTCTTGCCGCCGGCACGGACCTGGAAGTCGGGCAGCTCCGGAAGCACCGGCAGCGCAGTCTGGGAGCCTTTGACGGTCACCAACAGTCGTAGCGGTTCACGGGGCGTGGTTTCGACGCGATCGATCTCGGCGGTGATCGACTGCGCCGCGGCCGGAGCCGCCCCCAGTAGCGCCAGGGCGAGGGCCGATAGAAAGCGTCTCACCAGTCCTTCTCCGGACGGGCCGGGCGACGCGGCCCGGGGCGCTGTTGCTGCGGGCGGCCCTCTTCGAGGGCTTCGAGGAAGCGGGCGGCCTCTTCCGGCGTCATCGGCCGCTCTTCGCCGCCTTGGGGGTTGCCACCACTGGCGCTGGTGGAGCCTTCCGGCTGGGTGGCGTCCGGATCCTCGCCGTCGGGAATTCCGTCGCCGTCCGTGTCGCGCTGATTGGGGTCGGTCTCGCCCTCGTCGCGCTCGCCGTCGCGGTCGAGGTCTTCGGCGCCATCGGGCAGACCGTCGCCGTCGGTGTCGGGATTCTCCGGATCGGTGGGGTTGGCGCCGCTGCGCTCGGTCTCGTCGGGCAGTCCATCGCCGTCCTGGTCGGGGCCCTGGGCTCCCGGTGACTGGGAGTTGTCGTCGCCGCCGGCCTCCTGGGGTTCGTCCGCCGGCGGCTGCTCCTCGCCTTGCGATGAGTCTTCGCCCTGGTCGCCGGCCTCTTGCTCTCCGCCTTCCTGCTGCTGGTCGCCGGACTGCTCTTGCTCCCCCTCCTGGCCCTGGTCTCCTTGCTGCTGCTGGTCCCCTTGCTGGCCTTGATCACCCTGCTGTTGCTGTTCCTGCTGGCGCTTCTGGGCTTCCTCGTGGCGCCGGCGGATCTCGTCGCGGGTGTACTCGAGGTTGAACTTGGCGTCTTCGTCGTCCGGGTTGATCTCGAGGGCTTGCTTGTAGAGCTCGACGGCGTCTTCGAGGCGGCCCTGTCGAAAGGCGGTATTGCCGAGGCTGTAGAGGCCCTGGAAGCGGACTTCCGGATCGCCGGCGAAGACGGCGCCGGCGAAGGCGTCGCGGGCCTTTTCGAAGTCACCCATCTGGAAGTAGGAGCTGCCCAGGTTGAGCAGCAGTTCGGGGTCCTCGGGCCGTTCGACCTGCTGGTCGATGAAGCCCTGCAGGGCCTGGTCGTAGAGGCCGGCGGCGTAGGCCTGGTGAGGACCGTCGATCTTGGTCGGAGCGGCCGGTGGCGCGGTCGCCTCCGCGGCGGCGTCCGGCGGCGGCGTCGCCGGTGCGGCGCCGACCAGGGCGGCGGCGAGGGGCGCCACCAGCAGGAAGCGGATCTTGGAATCAACCATGGCTACGGGCCCTCCGCCGGGTGCGCTCGGAGATCAGCACTTCGAGCATGAGAAGCAGAGCGGCGAGGCCGACCGCCCACTGGAAACGCTCCTCCCAGCGCTGGCGACGGCGCGAGCCGAGCTCCTGGTCTTCGAGGGTCGCCTTGATGCCCTGGGAGTAGATCTGCTCGAGGTCGACATCGCCGGTGACCGAGCGCACGTAGCGGCCGCCGGTGGCGAGAGCGATCTTCTGCAGGGTCGGCTCGTCGAGGCGACTGAGGATGATCTCGCCGCGGCGATCGCGCCGGAAACCGCCGCGGGCGTCGGGAATTGGAGAGCCTTCGTCGCGCCCGATGCCGATGGTGAAGATGCGCACGCCGGCGGTCTTCGCCTCCTCGGCGGCTTCGAGGGCGGCGCCGCCGTGGTCCTCACCGTCGGTGATCAGGATGATCGCCCGCGAGGGCTGAGCGGAGCCTTCGAAGGCTTCGAGGGAGGTGCGCAGGGCGTCTCCCAGGGCGGTGCCTTTGACCGGAATGAGATCGGTGTCGATGGAGCCCAGAAAGACCTCGGCGGCGCTGTAGTCGAGGGTCAGGGGGCACTCCAGGAAGGCGGTGCCGGCGAAGGCCACCAGGCCGATACGGTCGCCTTCGAGAATCTTCAGCAGGTCGACGATCTCGCGCTTGGCGCGCTCCAGGCGGCTCAGCGAGCCGCTGGCTTCGGCGTCTTCGACCAGCATGCTGTCGGAGACGTCGAGGGCGACCACGATGTCGACGCCGCGTCGCTGCACCTCCTCCCAGGTGAAGCCCCACTTGAGCTCCGCCAGGGCGAGCACGGCGGCGGCCAGGCCGGCGAGCAGCAGGGCGGCCTTAAGGAGCTGCCGCGGCCGGCTGATGCCGGCGGTCAGGCGTTCCAGCATGGTGGCCGAGGCGAAGCGCCGCAGCAGCCGCGCCCGGGTGCGGAAGGAGTAGACGAAGAAAGCCAGTAGGAGCGGCACCAGCCAGAGCAGCCAGAGGGAGTCGGGGCTGCCGACGCGCACCTCGCTGCAGCCGCCGGCGAGGGCGGCGCCGATCACGACCGAGGGCAGCAGCAAGCGCTTCACGGCAGCTTCCGGAAACGGGTCCCGAGGAGCAGCACTTCGAGCAGCAGAAGGGCGACCGCCGGCAACACGAACCAGCGGAACTGCTCGTTGTACTCCATGTAGGACTCCATGGTGATCTCGGTCTTCTCGAGCTCGTCGATGCGGTCGTAGACCTGGGTCAGGGAGGACAGGTCCTCGGCGCGGAAGTACTCGCCGCCGGTGCGCTCGGCGATCGCCTTCAAGGTCTCCTCGTCGATCTCGACGTCCTCATAGGCCACCTGCTTGCCGAACACCGTGTCGACCAGGAAAGGCGCCTTGCCGCGGGTGCCGGCGCCGATGGTGTAGACCCGGATGTCGAAGGTGGCGGCGATGTCCGCCGCCTGCCGCGGCGAGATGGCGCCGGCATTGCTGCGGCCGTCGGTGAGCAGGATGACGACCTTCGACTTCGCCTGCGAGTCCTCGAGACGCTTGACCGCCGTGCCGAGGGCCGAGCCGATGGCGGTGGCTTCGCCGGCGATGCCGATGTCGACGCGCTCGAGAAAGGTCGCCAGGATGCCGTGGTCGAGGGTCAGCGGGCACTGGGTGAAGGCTTCGGCGCCGAACACCACCAGGCCGACCTGGTCGTTGACCCGCTTCTCGACGAAGTCTTCGACCACCTCCTTGGCGACCTCGAGACGGTTGCGTCGCTTGGAGACTTGGCGGTCGGCATCGAGGTCGAGGGCCTGCATGCTGCCGGAGGTGTCGAGGGCCAGCATGATGTCGACCCCTTCCGTCGACACCTGGGTGAGGGTGCGGCCGGTCTGGGGGCGGAGGGCGGCGAGCAGGAGCAGGGCGACGGTGACCAGGCGCAGGCCCTGAATGAGCTGACGCAGCCGCAGGCTGCGGGACGGCCGTAGCGGCACCAGGTGCTTGAGGCTCGAGAAGCGTACCGCCGCGGCCGCGGAGCGCCGCCGCCAGTGCGGCCAGAGCTGCCAGGCGAGCACCCAGAGGACGAACAGCGGCGCCAGGACCCAGCCGAGATGGAGGTCCGAGAAGACCAGGTCGCGGATCATGCCGCGGCCTCCTCGGAAGGTTTCGTGGGTGGCTCGGGGTTGGGCGGCTCAGGTTTGGGAGGCTCCGAGCCGGGAGGCGCCGGATCCTCCGGCGGCGGCTCGCTCGGCGGCGGATCACTCGGGGGCGGATCGGGGGCCTGCGCTGCGGTCGCCTGCCCGGCGGCGGTGGCTTCCGGCTCCACCGGCACAGTGCTCTCGACGAAGCCGAGGGCGCTTTCGTAGACCTCGCGGATCTCCTCCTGCTGGGGCTCGTGGGCCGCGAACTTCACCCGGTCGGTGGTTTCCAGGAACTCCGCCAGGCGGACACCGCGCTGGCCGGTGAGCTCACGCACGTCGGCCAGGCGGGGCAGGATCTCCTCGGTGGTCAGATCGGTGGCGTTGAGGCCGAAGCGCCCTTCGACATAGGTCCGGACGACTTCGGAGACCTCGAAGTAGAACCGTCGAACGGCTTCCGGGTCCTCGAAGTCGGTGGCGCGCAATGCGTCGAGGGCGGCAAAGGCGATCTCGTGCGGCGGTGCCGCTGGTTCTTCCGGGGTCAGCTGGTAGCGACGCCACAGCCAGATTCCCACCAGCAGGGCGATGGCGAGGGCCCCGCCGGCGATCGCCGTGATCCAACCCCAAGGTGTCTGGCGCGGCTGGGGCCGCAAAGGCTTGAGGCCGCGAATGTCGTCGGCTTCGCCGTCCGCCGGCAGTACCGACTCGACCTCGACGAAGATCTCGGAGGTGCTGACCGAGCCGGCCTCGCCTCGCTGGGCGGATTGGCTGCTGGCCCCGTCCTCGTTGCTCTCCGTCGGTCGATAGGGGATGGTGATCGATGGCAGCACGTAGGAGCCCACCAGGTCGGCCCTGAGCTGATACCAGAGCTCGACGACCTGGCGTTGGCCGTCGCTCGCCGTCCGCGGCACCTCGCGACCGATCTCGACGATGCGGAAGCCGGCGATCTCGCTGCCGGCCTCGGGAATCTCGACCAGCAGGTCGGGCTCGTGCTCGACCAGGATGGTGTAAGTGAGGATGTCGCCGGTGGTGGCGACGGCCCGGTCGACGGTGGCTCGGGCCTCGACCGGCGGCCGGTCCTCGTCGTCCGCGGCGGGTTCCGGCGGTGCACCGGCACAGGCCGCCGTGAGCACCAGCAGCAGGGGCAGCAATCGCCGGCCGGCGACCCTCTTACCCACCGTTGTCCAGCCTTTCCGGGTAGAGCTTGACGTCCGCCGCCGAAAGCTGCTCCTCGACCATTTCGGCGTAGGTGCTCTGGGCCTTCTGCAGGCGATACTCCTGCTCGACCCGCGATCGGATCTGGTCGAGGGGGAGTGCCGCAGGCGCTTCCTCGCCGTCCTTCGCCGGCGGCCGGTAGCGCTCGACGTTGGCGCGGTAGAAGTTCTCCAGGTCGGCGTCGTCGACGGTGATCTTGGCCATCACCTCGAGCTCGAGGAAGCGCGCGATCACGGCCTGCTTCGAGATCTCCTCGATCTGGCGGCGCACCTGCGGATCGTCGTCGATCTCGAGCTTGCGGGCCTTGGCGAGGATGAGCTCGTCGGAAACCAGCTTGCGCAGCAGCTCGGCGCGCTGCTCCGGGGCGGCGAGCTGGGCCGCCGCCTGCGGTGGCAGGGTGGCGAGGGTGGCATCGAGGTCGGAGCGCCGCAGGGTGCGCTCGCCGAGCTCGGCGAGCACCGGATCGTCCTCCGCGCGGACGGTGTCGTCGCCGTCCAGGCGAGTCCTGGCGGCGAGGGCGCTGTGGGCGGCGTGGACCCGGCCCAGACGCTCGAGGGCGTGGACGATCTTCTCGGCGACTTGATCTCCGAGCTCGCCGCTGCCCAGCGCCTCGGCCTCGTAGAACCAGCGCAGGGCCGACTCGTAGCGCCCGTGCTCGAGGTACGTGGTGCCCAGGCTGTAGGCGATTTCGGCGCGGCCGGCGGCGGGGGCCGAGGCGTCCGTCAGATAACTCTCGTAGAGGCGCGCCGCTTCGTCGACGACGCCGGCGGCCTTGAGCTTGGCGGCCACCTCGCGGTCGCGCCGGTCATCCTGGCGGTTGCCTTGGTCGCTTGCCAGGTGCCAGCCGAAGAGGGCGATCAGCAGCACCAGCAGGGCGGTCTGCAGCCACAGCAGGTGGCGGGCCATGGGGTCGGCCGTCGGGCGCCGGGCGGTGGTGGGAGGCTGGCGTAGCTCCATCGTCTCAGCGCCTCCGCTCGCGGGCCCGGAAGTAGCGGATCAGGGCATCGGCGGCCGGCTCGTCGGTCCACAGCGGCAGCTCGCCGACGCCGGCGGAGCGAAACAGATCCGAGCGCTGGGAGCGGTCGTCGTCGCCGAGGACGACGAAGCCGCGGGTGATGTTGCGGTCGTAGGTGTCGATCAGCAGGGTCTCACCGGTTTCGGCGTCCTCGAGCTCGATCAGACCGACCGACGGCAGCTCCGCCTCGCGGCGATCGGCCACCGTCACGGCGGTGAGGTCGTGGCGCTGCGCCGCGATCCGCAGGCGGTCCTCGAAACCGTCGTCGAGGAAGTCCGAGATGACGAAGCCGACCACCCGCCGTGGCGTCACCTTGCTGAGGAACTCGAGGGCGCCGTCGAGGTCCGTCGAGCGTCGGCTGGGGCGGAAGGTGAGGATCTCGCGGATCACCCGCCAGACGTGGGCGCGCCCCTTCTTGGGCGGGATGTAGCGCTCGATGCGGTCCGAGAAGATGATCAGGCCGACGCGGTCGTTGCTCTGGATGGCGGTGTAGGCGAGCATCGCCGCGACCTCGGCGGCGACCTCGTTCTTGAGCTTGTCGCCGCTGCCGAAGGCCCCCGACGAGCTGACGTCGACGATCAGCATGACGGTGAGCTCGCGCTCCTCGCGGTGTTCTTTGACGAAGGGCGTGCCGGTGCGGGCGGTGACGTTCCAGTCGATGTGCCGGATGTCGTCGCCGGGCTGGTACTCGCGCACCTCCTCGAACTCCATGCCGCGGCCCTTGAAGGCGCTCTCGTACTCGCCGGCCATCGCTTCCGTCACCAGGCGCTGGGTGCGGATCTGGATGCCTTTGATTTTCTGGAAGAGCTCCGGGTCGAGGGTTTCCTGCGTCGCGCTCATCAGGGGACGTCGACGGTGTTGAAGATTTCCTGGATGAGGTCGTCGGAGGTGCGGTCCTGGGCCTCGGCCTCGTAGGAGATCAGTACGCGGTGGCGCAGCACGTCGGGGCCAATGGTCTTGACGTCCTGGGGGGTGACGTAGCCGCGACCGGCGAGGAAGGCGTGCACCTTGGCCGCCCGCGCCAGGAAGATGGTGGCGCGCGGCGAAGCGCCGAAGTCGATCATGCGCTCGAGCTGCGGCAGGCGGTAGGCGCCCGGCTCGCGGGTGGCGAAGACGATATCGACGATGTAGTCCTCGATCTTCTCGTCGAGGTAGATCTGGTCGGCGAGATCGCGCATCGCCTTGATGTCGTCCGGCGTCAGCACCGGCTCGATGGTGGGCTGGTGGCGGCTCGCCATGCGCCGCAGGATCTCCTTCTCTTCCTGCTTGTCCGGGTAACCCACCTGGAGCTTGAGCATGACGCGGTCGACCTGGGCTTCCGGCAGCGGGTAGGTGCCCTCCTGCTCGATCGGGTTCTGGGTGGCCAGCACCAGGAAGGGATCGGACAGCGGGTAGGTTTCCTCGCCGAGGGTCACCTGGCGCTCCTGCATCGCTTCGAGGAGGGCGCTCTGCACCTTGGCCGGGGCGCGGTTGATCTCGTCGGCGAGCAGCAGATTGGTGAACAGCGGACCCTTCTTGACCACGAAGTCGTGGCTCTGGGGGCGGTAGATCTCGGTGCCCATGAGGTCCGCCGGCAGCAGGTCGGGGGTGAACTGGATGCGGGCGAAGCCGGTGCGCACCGCCTGGGCGACGGTCTTGATGGCGGTGGTCTTGGCGAGACCCGGAATGCCCTCGAGGAGGATGTGGCCATCGGCGATGAGCGCCATCAGCAGGCGGTCGATCATGTAGCGCTGCCCAACGATGACCTTGCCGACCTCTTCCCGTAGGCGGTCGATCTGGGAGCTCTGGGCGGCGATCTCTGGAGTCAGCTCTTCGGCCGTGACGGTCATCTTCCCTCTCTCCTTCAAAAGCAAGAAACGCAGCCGGACACGTACGGTTCCTGAGCCGGTCGGGCTAGGAGCCGACGTTCTCCGGGGTCATGGGGTTGCGAGATTCCATGGATTGGCGCGAATCGGGGCGCAGCCGAATCGACCGTCGCTCGGCGGCGCGCTCATCGGGCCGGTGCTCGCGCAGCAGCAGCTCGACCCGCCGCTCGAGGCGCTCGAGCTCTTCGCGACTCGGTCGGTAGCCACCGTAGCGCGCCTTGTCGAGGGTGTCGACGAGATCGGTGGTGTCTTGCGGGTCGAGCTCGCGGGCCAGCTCGGCGAGCGCCAGGAAGGCCTTGCGCGGCTCTCCCTGGAGGCGATGGCGGCGGGCTTCGGCGACGGTCTCCTCCCAGCCGGCGAGCTGCGGCGGCGCTTCGACCTGGGCGATCTTCTTGCGCCGGCGGCCGAGGCCGACCAGGGCGAGGCCGGCGAGCAGGCCGGCGACGGCGGCGCCGGTGCCGGCCACCATCACGGTGCGCGGCTTGAAGCCGGCGAAGGTGGCGTCCTCCACCTCGACCACCGGACCGGCGAGGCGTGACGACACCTGCTGCGATTCGAAGCGCGGTGTGTAGAGCAGCTCGACCGGATCGAGGGCGAAGCGGCCGGTGGCTTCCGCCACCAGCGGCATCGAGTAGGTGATGACGTTGCGACCGGCGCGGCTGGTGGTCTCGGCGCGGGTGTTGCCGCTGGCTCGCACTCCTTCCGGCAGGGCGACCCGGGGGGGATGGAGCAGGTACTCGTCGAAGGTCCCGGACCAGCGGATCTCAATGGTCAGCTCGAAGATCTTGCCGGGCCGTGGAGTGGCCGACGAGAGCTGCACGACGGCGGTCGGCGGCGTCACCTCGGAGGGCAAGTCGACGGGGCCCGAGGCGGTCTGCCAGGCGGACTCGGTGGCGGCGTCCGGGGGCATGATCGTCGCCGCCTGGGAGAGCATCGGCCCGAGGGCCTCCCAGTCACGGGCGCCCCGCGAAACGCCGACGATGCGGCCGGCGGGATCGATTAGATAGGTCAGCGGGATGCTGGTGGCGCGGTAGGTGCTGCCGGCTTGACCGTTCTCGTCCCAGAGCACCGGGAAGGTCACTCCCATCTGGTTGAGAAAGTGTGGCAGCGGGGCCTTGGAATCGTCGATCGAGACGCCCAGAACGGTGATTCCCTCGGCGGCCTTGGCCTGATGCAGGCGCTCGAGGGTCGGCATCTCGTGGCGGCAGGGGCCGCACCAGGTGGCGAAGAAGGTCAGGACAACCCAGGTGCCGCGGGCATCGGAGAGAGCGCGGCGGCTCCCGGACAAGTCCGGGAGCTCGAAATCTGCCGCTGGAGACGCGGGTTCGACGGGCCGGATACCGTGCTGCTGAAACAGCGCCGGTAGCGTGTCTCCGGACACCGTCGTGGCCAAACATCCCGCGCCCAGCAAGACACCGACGGCCAAAAGGCGGGCGCGCCGGGAAAGGACGTCGTTGGGTTGATTCCTGGACATCGTCTTCTTCTCTTCGACCGCCAACGCCACTTCGCGCCAGATTGACGCCCTGGCATCCGCCTTGGCGTCGTTCCGGGACTCGCGGCCCGGCGGTTGATATGCCGAGAAGGCCAGCAACTTCGGACTTCTCTCGCTCCCGGGGGAGCCGTGGCGAGAGAGTCTTCAGCAAGCAGCGTGCCGGGTCGGAGGCGGACGGTCCGAAGGGTCTTCGCTCGGCGCTTGCCGAGCGGCCTTGCTGGGTCGCGGGCCGTGGTGTTCGCAGGGCTGGCCAACGGCCGAGCCACGATCCTGAAGCGAGAGACTGCTGCCCGGGTCACGGCGGTGCGGGGCGGTTGAGGTAGACACGGTTGGGAGCTCCGGAGTTGGCTTCCACGATGTCCGGGAAGCCGTCGCCGTCGAGGTCGCCGATGGCGAGGCCGTAGGTGTCGAGCTCTTCGGTGCCGAGCGATTGGGAGGTGAAGCGCCGCGCGCCGCCTTGGTTGAGGTAGACGGTGTTGACCTGTCCGCTGTTGCCGACAGCGATGTCGAGATCGCCATCGCGATCGAAGTCCGCCAGCCGCACGCAGTAGCTTGCGCCGTCCTGGCGGCCGTAGCTCACCCGGCGATCGAAGGCGCCTCGCCCGTTGCCGAAGTAGACGCCGTTCGGCTGGCCGATGTTGGCGGTCACCAGGTCGAGATGGCCATCGCCATCGAGGTCGCCCACCGCCACTCCGCGGGTCTCGTCATCGCCCTCGCCGTAGGGCCTGCGGTCGCCAAAGGCTCCGCCTTCGCCCTGCAGCAGCACCGCATTGGCCTGGCCATCGCGGTTGGCGAGGGCGAGGTCGAGGCGCCCGTCCTCATCGAAGTCCCCGGTGGCCACGGCAATGGTGGCGCTCTGCAGGTCCCCGAAGGACGGTCCCGCCTCGAACTGGCCGGTGCCATCGTTGAGGAAAACGGCGTTCGCCTCACGACGGTTGGTGACCAGGAGGTCCGGATCGCCGTCGCCGTCGAGGTCGGCCACGGTCACGCCGCGGGTATTGGCGTCGGGCCGGCCAAAAGTGCCGGCCTCGAGGAATCGCCCGCTGCCGTCGTTGAGCAGCAGCGGTTTGGGCGCGCGGTCGTTGGCGACCGCCACGTCGAGGTCGCCGTCGCCATCCAGGTCGACCAGCGGTGCCGCGTAGCTGGTGGCGCGATCCACTCCGACCTGGCGTGCCGAGGTGAACAGCCCGCGGCCGTTGTTGAAGAACAGCAGGTTGGCCTGGGCCCAGTGCCGGCCGTTGGCGACCAGGGCGTCGAGGTCGCCATCGCCATCGACGTCGCCGAGAGAGACGCCGGCACTGAGATCGCTGTCGAGACCGAGGACCAGATTGGCGCGCGAAACGAACCGGCGCTCTGGGGCGGAATCGTCGGCTACCACCGGGGAGCCCGTGAGGCATACGGTGAGACCGAGGAGGAGTCCCATCGAAGAGGGCGACCGGGTGAATCGCCGGGGATTGCTTGCAGAAGCCATGGCGCAGTCTACGCCGGCGGGCCGATGAAGTTTTCGGCGGGCCCGTTTTGGCCCGCGACGGCCCGCCGGCGGCGGAAAATCTCGAACGTCCTTCGACAGCTGTCGTAGAGTGGTGGTAGCGACAGTCATTTTCGACAACCACACCAGAGAGGGCGGAGGAAGCCTGCCATGACGCTGAAACGAATCATCCCCTTCCTGCTATTGCTGGCCGTAGCGCTACCGCTGTCGGCGGACGATGCCGCCGTTGCCGAGATCAAGGAGCTGATCGAGAAGAGCTACATCCACGGAGCCTTCAACGAGCTCGACCCGGAGGCCATGGAGCGCGGCTTCCACCCGGACTTCGCCATCTTCTCGGCCCGCGGTGACGAGCTGCGGCGCTTCGAGATCGCCGACTGGGTGGCCGGCACCGCCGAGCGCAAGGCCAGCCCCGAGTTCGATCCGTCGAAGAACGTCTGGCAGCACCGCTTCGTCTCGGTCGACGTCACCGGCAACGCCGCCGCCGTCAAGATCGAGCTGTCGAAGGACGGCAAGCTGATCTACACGGACTATCTGTCGGTGCTCAACTACGACAGCGGTTGGCGCATCTCGGCCAAGGTCTACCACCGGCATCCGGAGTGAGCCGGCAGGGTCGGCGTTGTTTTTCGCCTCGGGGTGTCCCGGCTTCGGGAGAGTCGATGGCTAGCGGAGAAGAGCCGACCCTCGTCGCCTTTGCGGCAGGGCGGCTGGTCGCCCGCGGTACACCGGCCGAGGTGGCGCTCACCCTCAAGCGTCTGACGGACGAGGGCGATCCTGGAGCCCTGCTGGTTTTCGATGCGAAGACCAGCAGGCCTTTCGAGCTCGATCTGCGGGGCAGCGAGGATCTCGTCGCGTGGCGCCATGGTCCGCCTGCGCGAGCGGCGGTGGCGGACCCGGGAGCGAAGAAGGTCCGGGCCGTCGCTGGCGAGGTCCGGCTGCTCGGGCGCCACTGGTCGTGGCTCGCCGAGCAACCCGGTGGCGCCTCCGCTACCCTGCGCCGGCTGGTGGAGGCGGCGCGCCGTGACCCCACCGGAGAGGTGGCGCGACGCCACTCTCAGGAGTCCGCCTACCGCTTCATGTCCGTCATCGCCGGGGACGAGGTTGGCTTCGAAGAGGCGACTCGCGCCCTCTTCGCGGGCGATGTGCCGCACTTCGAAGCCCACACCAAAACCTGGCCGCCGGATGTTCGGCAACACACCCGCGAGCTGGCCTCGGCGGCCCTGGCCGACGGTGCCGAGAAAGCCGACTGATGCGAGCCGAGGTGCTTGCGAACGGATCTGGAGAGCAAATCGGGTGAGCTTGGGCCCCAACGGATGTAAGCGCAGCTCCCGAGGCCTGGGAGCGTCCGCGAACGAAGAGGTGGCTCAGCCGCCGGATTCTTCGGTGGGCTCGGCGCCTGGAATCTGCACCAAACCGAGGGCGCTCAGGGCCTGCTCCCGGCGCGCCTGGGTGCTGCCGGGAGAGGGCGGGTAGACGTAGGTGATGGTGAGAACGCGGTCGGTCTCCGGGTCCGGGTGGCTGGCGAAGATCTTGGTCTCTTCGAGCTCGTTGCCGTCGTCGCCGGTGAATCGGCCGCGGGTGATGAAGGCCGGTCCGATGTGGCTGCCGAGCTCGAGCTGGCCGAGGAAGTCGCCCCCGGGGCGGCTGTCGAGGTCCGCCTCCTGGCCCTTGACGTACTCGACCAGATTGAGGCTGATCTCGTCCTCTCCGACCGCGAAGGCGAGGCTGGCGGCGGGCGATTCGTCGTCACCGGGCCAGCGCAGGCGAAGGTCTTCGGCGGCGTTGGTCTCGACTTCGAAGCCGGCCGACGAGGGAGCGTCGAGCACCAGATCGAGGGCGGTGTTGGCGATCGGCTCGGCCGGCGGCTGCAGGGCGGCGGGGCCGCCGCAGGCGGCGAGCAGGGTCAACAGGGCAGCAATCAGAACCAGTCTCGGCATGGTGATCTCCTCTCGTACGGGCGGGGATTGTACCCCGCCCGTCGTGTTTCAGGGGGGCTAGAGGCGCCCCCCTCGAGCCTGCGCGGCCCGGCGACGCACATGTCGTTCGCTCTCACCCCAATCCAGGGCGGCCCCGTCCTCGGCGCCGAAGGCGCCGCCTCGCGCTTCTGCGCTCGGGAGCCGTCTGCTTTTCTAGCAGACGGCCTGCTTGCTTCTGTCGAATGATCGAGGGCTAAAGGCGCTCCCCTCAAGCCTGCACGGCCCGGCGACGCACGTGTCGTGCGGCCCCCGTCCTCGGCGGCTTGGGCCGCCGAGGTCGCCCTGATCGGGCTCGGAGTCGCTTGCCAACCAATGGCCTCCGCCGGCTGACCCGAAGAACTCTGAAAAGTCCATTGGGCGTTCGCCCCAGGCCGAGTAGGCTGGCGAAGCCTTGGGGCCCCAGGAGGCTGTTGCCGGGCGATTTCTTCAGCGTCGCAGCAGGCCCCAGCCGAACCAGGCGAGCAAGCCGCCGAGCAACAGCAGTCCGAGGTTGCCGAGGGCCGGCACCTGGACGGCGGACGGCTGCGAGACTCGCGCCCGAATCATCCAGTTGCCGGCGACGACATCGTCGATGCGGTCGATCGAGCCGTCCGGCGGCAGCGTGGGCTGTGCCGGTGGGTCGCCGCTCCACAAGGCGAACCAGGAGCGTTCCTGGCTGACGGTGGTGTCGAGGGCGGCCGGTGAGGTCGGGCCGTCGTTGCCGCTGTTGGTGAAGCGGTTGATCACGCCGACCAGCAGATCGCTGTCGCCGGGGACGATGATCGGGGGATCGATGGGGTAGACGGAGAAGGTCCCGTCGAGGCTCTGGACGATCTCCGGAAGGTTGCTCAACAGGGTGGCGCCGTTGCTCGGATCGCCGTCCGCGTCGACGTAGACGGCGAGCTCGATGGCGGCTCCAACGGCGAGGTTGTCGCCGCTCGGGAAGAGCACCTGGATCTCCTCGACCTGGGCGAGGCCCGGTGGTAGGGAGAAGCGATTGAACCAGAGGAACTGGCGGGCGGCGCCGACACCGACGCCGAAGGTGCCCTCGGCGGTGCCATCGTCGACCTGCAGAACTCCGGGCGCGGCGCCGTCCCCGGGGCCGAAGGGGGCGAGGGTCGGCGTGTAGCGCAAGGGATCGGCAGCCCAAGCCGCCAGCGGTAGGAAGGCGGCGATCAGCAAGGCGGGCAGCAGCCGGCGACGGACGACGGTGGCTCGAGACATGGCGCTCTCCCTCCGGGGGGTCGAGATGGCGATCAATCGGTTGTTCTTCACGCTTCGGCGATAGCGGCTCACGGAGCACCTCCGACGGTCGCCGACCAGCGCGAGGTGTCCCCGGATTCGAAGCCGTCGGCGAAGATCACCGTCGAATCCACTCGCAGGGACAGGAAGTCGAGGTTGGCGTCGAAGGCGTCCCCGGCCGGTGTGCTCAGCAGCACCGTGCACTGGGCCGAGCGGGCCGCCGTCGGTGGCGTCACTTCGGACGACACCTCCAGCCAGTTGCCGGCGGAGTCCTCGGCGATGGCCGCGGCGACGCTCGAATCGAGCAGCGTCCCGCTACAGCCGTTGCCTTCGAAGAAGGCGCAGCCTCGTGCCACCCCGAGGACGGTCGTCGGAGCGACCGCCAGGCGTAGGCGAGCCCGCAGCTGGTGGACCGCACCGGCGGCCGCCAGCTCGACACACTGGCCGATCTGGAACTCGCTGCTGGCGGTGAGATTGCTGATCGCCGCCGAGCCCGATTGGTCCGAGCCCTCGAAGTCGTCGGCGCTCCAGGCGATCTCCGCCGGATTGGTGCTGGTCAGGGTCCAACCGGCGAGATCGCAGTCGAAGTGACCGTTGGCGAAGCGGTTGCCGGTATCGATCCGGAAGCCGCGCGCGAAGTCGTCACCGCCGTTGCCGTCGGCATCGCCGTCGAGGGCGTTGCCGGCGGGATCGGTCAGCGTGCTGCACGCCAGCAGGCGGTAGAGATCGTCACCCAGCGCCGTGCCATAGGAGACCTCGGCGGTGAGGGTGTTGTCGTCGTAACTCACCGACACGGGTGACAGCCAGAGGTCGTCGCCGGTTGCCGGGCCACAGGCGACGGTGTCGAAGCTGCGATCCGCGCCGGCGGCGAGGAGCCGGTAGTTGTCCGGGTTGGTGACGTCCTGCGGGTCACTGTCGCCGGTCGGGTCCGCCATCGCCTCGCTGAAGGTGATACGCAGCCGGTCGATGGCGACGGTGGCCGTCTCGCACTCGTCGAGGCTGCCGTCGCCGGTGTCACCGACGGAGCTCAGGACGCTGACCGTCGGCGCCTCGAGGTCGAGACTGGTCTCCTCCTGATCGCTGTTGTCGGCGCTGTTCGGGTCCGGGTCGTCACTGGTCACGGAGGCGGTGTTGAGCACCGTCGAATCCGGCGGCGAGCTCAAGGTGACCACGAACTCGAGGGCCTCGGTGGCGCCGGCGGCGATGGTGCCGAAGTCGCAGGTGACGACGCCGGCGGCCTCCGTGCAGGTGGCCGACGAGTCGAACACCAGGCCGGTCGGCAGGGTGTCCGTGGCGATCACGTTGCGGGCCTCCGACGGGCCGGCGTTGGTCACCTCCAGGGTGTAGGAGAAGGTGTTGCCGGGCACCGGATCGACGGAGTCGCTCTTGCTCAGCGAGAGATCGGCTTCGGTGGCGACGGTGGTGGACTCGACGACGTTGGTGTCGTCCGCTCCGGGGTCCGGATCGGTCGTCGACGAGGTCACCGAGACGGTGTTGGTGAGGCTCCCGGTGGTGTCCGGGTCGACCGTCACGGCGACCGTGATCGGCGGCGCGTTGCCGACCGCCAGGCCGGCGCGGCTGCAGGTGACGACGCCGGCCGCCTGGCCGCAGCTCCAGCCGGTGCCGCTGGCGCTCTGGAAGGTGGTCCCGGCGGGCAGCGTGTCGCCGACGGTCACCGTTTCGAGGTCATCGGACGGGCCGACGTTGGCGACCGTCAGGGTATAGCTCAAGGGGTTGCCGGCCGTCACCGGATCGGGGTTGTCGACCTGGGTGATCTCGAGATCCGCCTGGCGCGACACGGTGGTGGTGATCTCCGCCGTGTCGTTGCTGTTGTCGGGATCGGTTTCGACACCGGTCACGGTCGCCCGGTTGATCAGCGGGCCGACGGTGGAGGCCTCTACCTGAACCGTGAAGGGGACGCTTTGGGAGGCACCTGGTGCCAGCGACCCGATGGCGCAGGTGACGGTGCCAGCGGCATCGCCGCAGCCGTCCGGCGACGAAACGAAGGAGGTGCCGGCGGGCAACGGATCACTGACAGTGGCGCCGTCGGAGGTCGAGGGGCCATCGTTGGTGACGGTCAGGGTGTAGGTGAGCTCTTGGCCGGCAACCACCGGGTCGACGGAGCTCGCCTTGTCGAGGCGCAGGTCTGCCCGCTGCTCGACCGGGGTGATGACGCTACTTTCGTCATTGCTAGAGACGGGGTCGTTTTCGTTTCCGCTGACCACTGCTTGGTTGGTGATCGACGATTCGATGCCCGGATCGACAGCGACTCGGAAAGTGACGGTCCGGCTTGCGCCGGCGGCGAGGGCACCGACGGGACAGGAAACGATGCCGCCGGCCTCGGTGCAGCCGTCCGTCGACGAGGCGAAGCTGGTACCTGCTGGCAAGGGATCGCCCACCACGACACCGGTGGCGTCCGAGGGACCGTTGTTGGTCACCGCCAACAGATAGCCGATCTCGCCGCCGGCGACGGCGGTGCCGAGATCGTCGTCCTTGCTCAAGGCGAGGTCGGCGCTGGCCGTGACCGCGGTGGCCTCGGTGGCGCTGTCGTTGCCGCTCGTTGGATCGCTTTCGTTGGCGGTTACGGTGGCGGTGTTGCTCAGGCTGCCGGTGACGCTGGCGCCGATGGTGACGGTGAAGGCGACACTGGTCGAAGCGCCGCTGGCGAGGGCGCCGACGGGACAGGTGACGGTGCCGCCGGCTTCGCCGCAGCCGTCCGGCGACGACACGAAGGTCGTGCCCGCCGGCAGCGGATCGGAGATGGTGGCGCCGCTCGAGTCGGACGGGCCATTGTTGGTCACCGTCAGGGTGTAGGTCAGGTTCTGGCCGGCGATCGCCGGATCGGCCGAGTCTGCCTTGGTCAGGGCGAGGTCCGTCGCGGCGGTCACCGTCGTGCCGGTGACGGCGGCGGCGCCGCGCAGCTCACCGGCCGGCAGGCTGGCCTCGTTGGGCTCCTCCGTCGCCGAGGTGACGAAGGCGAGATTGTCGAGGCTCTGGCCGGCACCGTTGCTGGCGACCCCGGCGACCAGCGACACGCTGGTGTCGGCGCTGGCGGCGAGGCTGCCGAGGGCGCAAACCACCGGCATGGCGCTCGCCACCGCCGGCGTGCCGGCGATCTCGCCGGCCGGGTTGGCGCTGGTGTCGATCCGCAGGCGATAGCTGTTGGCCACCTGCAGGGCGTCGGCCTGTGCCTGGGTGAGCTGGATGCGGCCGGTGATCGGCGAGGAGTCGTCGAAGGTCGGTGGCGCGCCGCCGTAGAGACTCTGCACCAGCGTGCCGTCGGCGAGGCGCAGGCTGGCGCCGGTCAAGGTGCCCGAGATGCCGGAAGCGGCGAGGGCGAAGCGCAGCTCGTTGCTCGTCGTGTCGAGCACCAGGCTGGCGAGGCCGGTGGCGGCGCTGCCGCTCATCGGCGTCGTCTGGGAGCCGTCGAGGCTGGCCGTCAAGCCGACCAGGCCTGCCGGCTGGGTGCATCGGCTGTCCGAGGCGGGGCCATCGAACGCGATGCCGGCGGGCAGGAGGTCGTAGAGGACGACGCTGTCGGCCGTGCTCGGTCCGGCGTTGCGGGCCGTCAGGGAGAAGGACAGGTCGTTGCCGGCGATCACCGGATCCGGGCTGTCGCTCTTGGTGAGCTCGAGCTCGGCGAGGGCCGTCAGGGTGACGGTGTCGGAGCAGTCGTTGTTGCTCTCGTCGAGCTCGGCGTCCTCGTTGCCGGGGTCGGCGCGACAGAGCTCACCGCTGCGCGGATTGGCGAAGACGCCCTCCGCCGTCGGCGTCGCCGCGAAGGTCACCGTGAAGCCGCCGCCGGGGGCGATGGTGACGTTGGTGTTGGCCTCGCACGACAGGCGGAAGCTCTGGATCTGGCAGCCGAAGGTGCCGGTGACGCCGCTCTGGCCCGACACGCTGGGCGAGCCATAGGTGATGTCGCTGTCCGGCAGCTCGTCGCGCAGCAGGTCGAAGCTGCTGGCGATGAAGTAATCGGCGCTGCCGTTGTTGGTGACCGTGATCGACCAGTCGAAGGCAACGCCGACGGTGCCGATGCCGGCGGTGTCGTTGCTCTTGCTGGCGACCAGATCCGGCGAGCCGGCGACCACCACCGAGTCGGAGCAGGTGTTGTTGCTTTCGTCGCCCTCGGTGACGACGCCGGCCGGATCGACGGCGCAGCTACCGGCGGCGCGCGGATTGTCGAAGGTGCCGGTGGCCGAGGGAGTGGTGGCTATGTTGACGGTGAAGCCGCCGGCGGACGAGCTCAAGGTGACGTCGCCGCCGCTGGCGCTGCAGGTCAGGGTGTTGGTGGCGATGGCGCAGGCGACGGTACCGGAGCCGGAGAGGCCGGTTTGGCCCGAGAGGGTGGGCGTGCCGTAGCTCAGATCAGAAGCCGGCAGGTCGTCGCGCAGGATGACCTGGCCGCTGCTGAAGGTGGCGTCCGAGTCGCCGCCGTTGGCGACCAGCAGGGACCAGTTCCAGGCGCCGTCGGCGAGCTCGGTGGCGTCGCCGACGTCATTATTCTTGACCACCGTCAGGTCCGGTCCGGTGATGCCGGTGCCGACGGTGACGCTGTTCGAGCAGTCGTTGTTGCTCTCGTCGAGCTCGGCGTCCTCGTTGCCGGGATCGGCGCGGCAGAGCTGCCCGCTGCGCGGATTGTCGAGCACTCCGGCGGCCGTCGGCGTGGCCGCGAAGGTCACCGTGAAGCTGCCGCCGGGGGCGATGGTGACGTTGCTGTTGGCCTCGACGTTGAGGCGGAAGAGACCCGAATTTGAGGTGATGCTGGGCGAGAAACTGCCGGTGATCCCGCTCTGGGCGCTGATCGTCGGGGTGCCGTAGGAGACGTTGGTGGAAGGCAGCTCGTCGCGCAGCAGCGAGAAGCTGCTCGGTCCGAAGTAGTCGGCGCTGCCGCCATTGGTGACCGTGATCGACCAGTTGAAGGGGGTGCTGATGACGGCGTTGTCGGCGACGTCGTTGGTCTTGACGGCGGTGAGGTCCGGGGAGCCGGCGACGACCACCGTGTTGCTGCAGGCGTTGTTGCTCTCGTCGCCCTCGGAGATCAAACCATCGGGATCGGCGGCGCAGGTGCCGGCGGCGCGCGGATTGGCGTAGCTGCCGGTCGCCGTCGGGGTGGTGGGAACGGTCACCGTGAAGGCGCCGTTGGGGGCGGCGAGGGTGACGTTGCCGCCGTTGGCGCTGCAGGTCAGGGTGTTGGTGGCGATGGCGCAGGCGATCGAGCCCGAGCCGGAGATGCCGGTTTGGCCGGGGAGGCTCGGGGTGCCATAGGTCAGGCCGCTGGCTGGCAGGTCGTCGCGCAGGATGACCTGGCCATTGCTGAAGGTGGCGTCCGCGTCGCCGCCGTTGGCGACCTGCAGGGACCAGTCCCAGGCGCCGTTGGCGAGCTCGGTGGCGTCGCCGACGTCGTTGTTCTTGACCACCGTCAGGTCGGGACCGGTGACGCCGGTGCCGACCACCACCGAGTCGGAGCAGTCGTTGTTGCTCTCGTTCGACTCGCTGTCCTCGTTACCGGGATCGGCGCGACAGATTTGGCCGCTGCGCGGATTGTCGAAGGTACCGGCGGCGGAGGGGGTGGCGGTGACCGCGACGGTGAAGCTCCCGCCGGCGGCGATGGTGACGTTGGTGAAGCCGTCGCAGCTCAGGCGGAAGTTGCTCAACCGGCAGACGATGGTGCCGGTGACGCCGCTCTGGGCCGTGATGTTGGGGGAGCCGTAGGTGATGTTGGTGTTGGGCAGCTCATCGCGCAGCAGATCGAAGCTGCCGGCGATGAAGTAGTCGCTCGAGCCGATGTTGTCGACCTTGATGGTCCAGGTGAAGGGGGTGCCGACGACGCCGACGCTGCTGGTGTCGTTGGTCTTGGTGGCGATCAGGTCCGGCTGGGCGGAAACCGGGGCCGCCGTGATCGTGAGAGCGAGACAGACAAGGCAAAGCACGGACAATGCCGGGAGACGGGGCTCCGCGGCCAGACGGAGAACGGTACGCAAGCTCATGAGACCTCCAAGAATTCGATTGCCAGGCGGTCGGCGGGGGCCGAGCACAGACACCTAACCCGTCACAGCGACATCGCACCGTGGCTTCGGTCATGAGCCGAGAATTTTTGTCCGGAGGAGGACGGGCCGCTCACGAGCGCGGCTCGACGGCCTCTGAGGAGGCTTCAGGGACTGCGGTGGAGGACTCCCCCTTGGCCGGTGCTGCGGGGATCGGCGGCGGCTTCCAGCGTGCCGTCGGAGTGCATCGCCACGGCCTGCACCTTGGCGGCGTGCTCCACGATGACGACCCGGTGGCCGCGCTCTTCGAGGGCCTGGCGGACCTCCGGCGCCAGCCGTTGCGGTTCCGCCTGCAGCTCGTCCGGCAGCCACTGATGATGAATTCGGGGCCGGTCGACGGCGGTTTGGAGGGCATCGCCGTCGGCGATGTAGTTGAGCAGCACCTGCATGGTGTTCGAGGGAATCTTGGAGCCGCCGCGGCCGCCGAGAACGATCGCCCCGCCGGTCTCCTGCCAGGCGACGGTGGGCGTCATCGACGACAGCATGCGCTTGCCCGGGGCGACCGCATTGGCCTCGCCCTGAATCAGATTGTAGAGATTGGGTTGACCGACGGCGGTGGTGAAATCGTCCATCTCGTTGTTGAGGAAGAAGCCCGCCTCGGGTACCCAGACGCCGCAGCCGAAGAGGCCATTGAGGGTGGTGGTCAAGGCCACCAAGTTGCCGTCGCCATCGATCACCGAAAGATGGGTGGTGTCCTGCGGCTCGGTGGGCGGCGCGCTGTCGGACCAGTTGCCGACGGCGTTGGAAGACGTGGCGCTCTCGGGGTCGATTTCCTGGGCTCTGCGATCGAGCCAGGCGCTCGCCAGGAGCTGCTCGCCGCCGGCTTCGGAGGTCGCCGGATCGCCCATCAGCAGGCGGTCGGCGTAGGCCCGTCGCCAGGCCTCGGTCAGCAGGTGGGCGCGCTCGGTGCCGAAGCGCGGCTGCTCCTGCCAACCGCGACGTTCGAGCAGGGCGAAGGTCTGGGCGAGGAGCAGGCCGCCGGAGCTCGGCAGGTCCATCGAGGCGATCTTCCAGCCGAAGGCTTCGGTTTCGACGGGAGCCCTCCACACCGGCTCGTAGGCCGCCAGGTCCGCCGCCGTCAAGACGCCGCCGTACTGGCGCGAGGTGCGCTCGACGGCGGCCGCGATGGCCCCTGCCGTGAGCGCTGACGGACCCTGCTCGGCGTAGGCTCGCAGGGTGCTCTCGAGAGCGGGCTGACGCAGTCGCGTTCCGACCGCGGGCGGCTCTCCGTCCGGCAGCCAGAAGGCCGCCGTCTCCGGAAACCGCGACAGCATGGGCTGTTCTTCGGCGAGGACTGCGCGCAGATGTTCATCGACGATGATCCCATCCCTCGCCAGCTCGATGGCGGGGTCGACGACCTCGGGCCAAGGAAGTTTTCCGTAGCGCTGGTGGAGGGCCCAAAGGCCCTGCGGCGATCCCGGGACGCCGGCCGCCAGCGGACCGATCAGCGAAGCCTCGGGGCGGGCCGTGCCGTCGGCGTCGAGGTACATGTCGCGATGCGCCGCCGCCGGGGCGACCTCGCGGAAATCGAGACTGTTGCGCTCGTCGCCGATCTTGAGGACGGCGAAGCCACCGCCGCCGAGGTTGCCCGCTTCCGGGTAGGTGACGGCGAGGGCGAGGGCGGTGGCGACGGCGGCATCGACGGCGTTGCCGCCACTGGCCAGGATGGCGAGGCCGGCTTCGGTGGCCCGCGGCTCGGCCGAGGCAATGGCTCCGCCGGTGCTCTTTTGGGTGGTGGTTTCGGTCGCCGTTTCCTGCAGACAGCCGGAGGTGGCGACGATCAGAGTCAACGCGAAGACAAGGGCTGAGCCCGACCGCAGTCGCAGTCCCTTGGGGTTCCCGTAGTCGCCACTTCGCATCCTGTCGCCTCCTTGACGGGTCTCCGCCGGTTCTGGGTCGTGGTCCTCGACCGGCCTAGGCCTCCTTGAGCGCCGTCAGCATGTCCTGGAGCATCTTCTTGCCGTCGCCGAAGAGCATCATGGTGTTGTCGTACTCGAAGAGCTCGTTCTTGATGCCGGCGAAGCCCGGCGACAGGCTGCGCTTGATCACCATCACCGTCTGGGCATCGAAGACCTTGAGGATCGGCATGCCGTAGAGGGGGCTGCCGGGAGCGCTCTCGGCGGCCGGGTTGACGACGTCGTTGGCGCCCACCACGATCACCACGTCGGTCTCCTTGAACTGGGGATTGATGAGGTCCATTTCGAGGAGTTGCTCGTAGGGCACGTCGGCCTCGGCGAGGAGGACGTTCATGTGTCCGGGCATGCGACCGGCCACCGGGTGGATGCCGTAGGTGATCTGGGCGCCGCGCTTCTCGAGCTGATCGGCGAGCTCGCGCACGATGTGTTGGGCCTGCGCCACGGCCAGCCCGTAGCCCGGCACGATGGCCACGGTCTCGGCGCTTTCGAGCACCATGGCGGCGTCGTCGGCACCGTAGGAGCGCACGTTGGTGTACTCGTTCGAGCCGGCGGCGCCACCGGACTCTTCACCGCCGAAGCCGCCGAAGAGCACGTTGCCGAGGGTGCGGTTCATCGCCACGCACATGATCTGGGTGAGGATCAGGCCGGAGGCTCCGACCAGCGCGCCGCTGATGATCAGCAGGTTGTTGTTGAGCACGAAGCCGGTGGCCGAAGCGGCGAGGCCGGAGTAGGAGTTGAGTAGCGAGATCACCACCGGCATGTCGGCGCCGCCGATCGGGATCACCAGCAGGATGCCGAGAATCAAGCTGGCGACGGTGGCACCGATCACCAGGCCGGCCATCGAGGTCGGTGCGACGAAGAACAGGGCTCCGATACCGCAGCCGATGGCCGCCAGGGCGACCACGGCGTTGATCAGGTGGCGTCCGGGCAGCAGAATCGGCTGACCGGAGATGCGGCGGCCGAAGATCCAGCCGCGCAGCTTGAGATAGGCCACGATGCTGCCGGTCAGGGTGACGGCGCCGATCAGGATGGAGAGCACCGACGAGACCGCCGAGTCGGCTCCCAGCACGCCGGCGGCGGTGCCGTCGGCCCCCGGCTCGACGACCTGGAACCACAGATACGCGATGGCGACCAGGGCCGAGGCGGCGCCGCCGCAGCCGTTGAACAGGGCGACCATCTCGGGCATGGCGGTCATCTCGACCTTGATCGCCACGAAGGCGCCGATGGTGCCGCCGATCAGCAGGCCGAGGAGGATCCAGCGGTAGTCGATGGTGCCGAGCTCGATCAGCGTCGCGACGATCGCCAGCAGCATGGCGCCGGCGGCCATCAGATTGCCGCGGCGGGCGGTGCGGACCTTGGTCAGCCCCTTGATGCCGAAGATGAAAACGACGGCCGAGAGCAGGTAGAGGATCGGGACCAGAGTGGTGTCGATGGCGCTCATCGCTTCTTCTTCTGGCCGAACATCTTGAGCATGCGATCGGTGACCATGAAGCCGCCGACGACGTTCACCGAGGCCAAGGCGATGGCGCCGCAGCCGAGCACGCTACTGATCGCGACATGGCCGCTCTGGGCGGCGTAGAAGGCGCCGACGATGGTGATTCCGGAAATGGCGTTGGCGCCCGACATGAGCGGCGTGTGGAGTGTCGGCGGGACCTTGGTGATGATCTCGAAGCCGACGAAGATGGCCAGCACGAAGACATAGATACTGATCAGTAGTGGTCCCATCACTCCTCCATGGCGGCGGCGGTGGCAGCGTGGTGGACGGTGCCGCCACGGGTAAGCAGGGCTCCCGCCACCACGTCGTTGTTCTCGGGATCGAGGTCGAGGCCACCGTCGTCGTCGAGGACATCCTCGAGCAGGGCGAGGACGTTGCGGCCGTAGAGGGTGCTGGCATCCTGCGTCATGCCGGCCGGAAGGTTGGACGGTCCGAGGATGATCACCCCTTGGTGGACGACCTCCTCGTCGGCCTTCGAAAGCTCGCAGTTGCCGCCTTGGGAGACCGCCAGGTCGACGATCACCGAGCCCGGCTTCATGGCTTCGACCATCGCCGCCGGAACCAGCATTGGGGCGGGCTTGCCGGGAATCAGGGCGGTGGTGATGACGACGTCGGCGGCGGCGACGTGGCGGTGCACGATCTCGCGTTGGCGGCGCAGGAAGTCCTCCGTCATCTGCTTGGCGTAACCGCCCTCGCCTTCGCCACTCTCCGCCATCGGCAGCGGGATGAACTTGCCGCCGAGGGACTCGACCTGCTCTTGCACTACCGGCCGGATGTCCGAGACTTCGACCACCGCGCCGAGTCGCTTGGCGGTGGCGATGGCCTGCAGGCCGGCGACGCCGGCGCCCATGATCACCACCTTGGCGGGCTTGATGGTGCCGGCGGCGGTCATCAGCAAGGGAAAGTACTTGCCCAGACGGCTGGCGGCGATCAGCACCGCCCGATAGCCGGCGATGGAGGCCTGGGAGGACAGCGCATCCATGCTCTGGGCGCGGGTGATCCGAGGCACCAGCTCCATCGCCAGGCAATCGACCTTGCCGGCGACCAGGGCGCGCACCGCGTCGTGATTTTGGTGCGGTGTCATGAAGGAGATCAGCAGAGCGCCGGCCTTCATGCGCTCGATCTGGGCCGGTGAGGGCGCCGCGATGGTGGCGACGACATCGGCCGAGTCCCAGCCTTCGGCGATCTCGGCGCCGGCCTCGGTGTACTCCTGGTCGGGGAAAGCGGCACCCTCGCCGGCGCCGCCTTCGACCTCGACCTCGAGCCCCTTCTTGACCAGCTTGCGGACCGTTTCGGGGCTCAGAGCGACACGGCCATCGTCACTCCGACGCTCCCTGGGGACGAACAATTTCATGGTTCCCTGGGCTTTCGTTTCGAGAGTGGAAGTGCTTTCAGAGGGTTGAAAATCCTTCGGATCGTACTCGGCGGCAAGCAGAGACGCAACTGCTCACCGGTGTTCGCCCGGCCCGGCGGCGATGGCCACGGTGCTGCGCTGGCAATGACGAATCGCTGGCCCGGTCGGTGCGCCGGGGCGGGAGGGGAAGCGAGGACAAAAAAAGAGCGACCCTCTTTTCAGGAAGGTCGCTTTTAAATCGCCGTTGCGTCCTACGGACGTCGCGTGGTCCGTGGGCTGCGTGACGCTCCCTTCCTAGAGCAGGAGCCGTGCCAGCAGCCGATGCCGGCTCCGGCGTGAAGGTTGGATTTTTGTTTAAGTCTAATTAATTCAGCGACTTGCGGTTCTTATTGAGCAGCTTTTCCGGGGCCCCGATGGAATCTCATCGGGGCCTTCGAGGATGGGAAAATTCCCACCCCATGGAAAAATTCCGAGGTCTTCAGGTCCTATAATGCTGGCCTACGACCTGCGAATAGGAGACTCCCCATGGACCGACCCGTAGCGCGCTTGATCGATCTCGTCGACCCGGCGAGTCAGCAGCTTTTCGACCTCGAGGTGGAGGAAGCCCGTCGCCGAGTGCTGGCCGCCGATCCCGAGCAGGTTTTGGCCATCCGAGGCTCCTTCGCTCTGGTGGCGCGCGACGGCGAGGACGTGCGCTTGGCCCGCAGCCTCGACCGGCCGTTGCGCTACTTCCTGGCCAAAGAGGAAGCCGGCCCGATGCTGGTGGTGGCGGAGTCGATGCGCGAGATCCTCGAGTTCCTGCGCGGTGAGGGCTATGAGAAGCAGTTCCACCCGACCTACTGCCGGATGGTGCCGGCGCACCACGTTCTCTCCCTCAAGCTGATCGGCTGTCCCGATCCCAATCCCGTCCACCGGCGCTTCTTCGCGCCGCCGCGGGCGGTGATGGCGCCGGACCTCGAGGTCATCGGCGAGCGCTACATCGGAGCCCTCTACCAAGAGGTGCAAGACTGGCTCGAACGGGTGCCGGCGGAGGAGCCGTTGGGGGTTTCCTTCTCCGGTGGAATCGACAGCGGCAGCGTTCTGCTCGCCCTCTACCGGGCTCTGCTCGAGAGCGGCCAGAGCCCGGCTCGCCTCAAGGCCTTCGTGCTGTCGGTGGATGGCGGTGGCGAGGATGTCGCCCAGGCGCGCGAGTTCCTGCGCCGTCTCGATCTCGAGTTCCTCCTCGAGGCCATCGAGGTGGAGGCGGCGGACCTCGATCCCTTCGAGGCGGTGACCCTGATCGAAGACTACAAGCCCCTCGACGTCGAGTGCGCCGTGATGGGCATCAATCTCGCCCGCGGATTGCGTCGGCGTTATTCCGACTGGCGTTTCCTGGTGGATGGCGACGGCGGTGACGAGAACCTCAAGGACTATCCCATCGAGGACAACGAGGAGCTCACCATCCGCAGCGTGGTCAAC
>JBCCHV010000064.1 GCA_039028635.1 Acidobacteriota bacterium | reverse complement strand
TTTTGTAGCTTTTGCCTGCTTACCCGCGGTGTCCTTGGGCCTGGAGTTCAGCCGTGTGCTCTTCCGACCGGTCTCAGGGGGGCTCAAGGCGCCCGCCTCGCCCTTGAGGCTCGGGGTCTCGTGCAGGTCCCCGAGGAGTTTTTCAACGACCTGCTAGCAGCGCTGGAAAAGGAAGCGAAGCGAACTTTTTCAGCAGCCTGCTAGCGATCGGCGGGCCTTTGACATAATCGCCGCAGAGGGGCCACCTCGTTGCAGTCCTCTGTTGGAGATCGTCATGCTCCGAACTCGATTCCTCACCGCTCTCTTTGCCGGGACTCTGCTCCTGCTGCCCTTGCCGACCCTGGCCGCCGAGGCCGAGCCCGATCTGTGGGTCACCATGGGGCGCGATGCCTTCGATGCGCTGCGCGCCGAGGCCAGCCTGCAGCCGGCGCTGTCGGCGCAGCGCTTCGCCGAGCAGGACGGGGTGGTGGTCACTCGGCTGGTGTCGTCGGAGATTCCGCTCATCGCCGAGGCGATGCATGAGAAATTTCATCGTTGCGGCGGCTTCATGGCCCACGACTCCTACGCTGCCGCGGTGCAGGCCCTCGGCCGCGCCGATCGCGGGCGCCTCGGTCAACCCTTCGACTACCAGCTCGATCAGCAAGGCCTGGTCAACAAGCTTCAGAGCGAGCTCGAGGAGAGCCGCATCGTCGATACCATTCGCTCCCTTTCCCAGGACTTCGCCAATCGCTTCTACAGCCAGGAGTCGGGTGAGAATGCGTCGGTCTGGATTCGCAATCTGTGGGCCGGATATGCCAACAGCCGACCGGACGTCGAGGCGCGCTTGGTGAGCCACAGCGACTGGCGCCAGCCTTCCGTCGAGCTGACCATTCCCGGCGGCTCGAAGGCCGACGAGGTGGTGGTGCTCGGAGGACACCTCGATTCGGTGGTGTGGAGCGGTGGTCAGGGGCCCGGTTTCGCGGCTCCGGGAGCCGATGACAACGCCTCCGGCATCGCCTCCCTGAGTGAGGTCATCCGGGTCGCCCTCGCCAATGACTTCCGGCCCCAGCGGACGATCAAGTTCTTTGGCTATGCCGCCGAAGAGGTCGGATTACGGGGCTCTCAGGAGATTGCCAACTCCTACGAAGCGGCCGGCACCGAAGTCGTCGGCGCGCTCCAGCTCGACATGACCGCCTTCCAGGGCTCGGCCGAGGACATCGCGCTGCTCTCGGACTTCACCGATCCGACTCTGACCGCCTTCGTCGGTCAGCTCATCGACACCTACCAGCCGACCCTGGTGCGGACTTCGACGGCCTGTGGCTACGGCTGCTCGGACCACGCCGCCTGGCATGCGGCGGGATTCCCGGCGGTGATGTCGGCGGAGGCGCGTTTTCAGGACACCAATCCGCGCCTACACACCACCGGCGATACGCTCGCCAACCTCGGCAACTCGGCGGCCCACGCGATCAAGTTCGCCCGCCTCGGGATGGCCTTCATGGTCGAGCTCGGGATCGATGCCGGTGCCGAGATCTTCACGGACGGCTTCGAGGCCGGCAACCTGAGCGCCTGGTCCGAGAGCGTTCCCTAGGAGGCTGCTGAGAATCCTCTTCGGCTGCCTCCCGCGAGCACGAGGACTCGCCGGCGGAGTCCGTCATTGGGGGCGCCCTGCCAGGGGTGAGAGGCGAAAAATCACATTTCTCGCCTCGAGGGGGGCTGGAACAGACCTCCTAGGGCCGTGACTCGTACCCTGCCGCCGGCGGCGGTGGGGAGGGGGCGATCCGCTGGTCGTAGCTCTCCTGGGCCCGGCGGACGTCCGTCATGTGGCGGTGCCACCACTCGTACAGGCGGTCGAGGGTCGGCTCGAGGGTCGAGGCCAGCGGCGTCAGCGAGAACTCGAGGCGCTCCTCCTGGGGGTGTCGCTGCACCAGTCCGTCCCGTTCGAGGGCGCGGAGGTGCTGGACCAGGACCTCCCGCGACACGCCCCCCAGCTTGCGCCGGAGCCGGCTGAAGGTCAGGGACTCGAAGCGCAAGTACCACAGAATGTTGGGCTTCCAGGGTCGGGCGAGGAGCTCGAGGGCTTCACGGGTTGGCTGAGGGTGCTCTGGCATCGGTACTCCTATATTTTCAGATAGTATTAATATCATGAAATATTGAAGCCGATGTCGGCGAGAGGGCAAGTCGCTCGGTTTGGCAAGGCTCCGGCCGAGGGCCGCGGCTAAGATCCGTCGCCGGACACGGCCAAACAGGGGCTCGGTCGCCGTGGCGAGCAGATGCGGCCTTCGCGGGTCGGGGAAATCCCCGCCTCACCGGCTTTGGCGAGGCCGTAGAGCACCAAGTCGCGCAGGTCGACGCCGGAGGAGACGAGGTCGGCGCGGCGGAGCATGCGAAAACCGTCCTGGTCGCCGAGCTCCGGATTGATCAAGAAGTCGACCGTCGCGGCGTAGACGACGTCGGCGTCGGTGAGCGGACGCGGTCCGTCCGGGGCCAGCAGGGTGAGATCGTTGGCCGTCTCCGCCTGCGGATCGTGACGGAAGGCGAAACCGCCGATCTGTAGCCACCCGCGATTGCCAGACCCACTCTCGACGGAGCGCTCGACCACCTGCCGCAGGGTGGCGCCATCGATTCGCAGCAGGCGGAGCGGGGCCGGGTGGGCGAAGAGCTCTTCGACCTGGCGCCGATCGATCGGTCCGGCCGGGACGTCCTGATGCAGGCGCAGGCTGCCGGCGTTGACAAAGGCCACCAGCGGCGCGCCTGCCGGTACCGCCGACTGGAAGTAGTCGATCATCTGATCGGTGATCCAGTTGCCGAGATTGGTCTCGGCGCTGCGGATGGTCCTCCGCTCGGCGACGAGCTCGGTGGCGGTCTGGCCGACCACCTGGGCGAGGCATCCCTCGGCGCGACCCAGGCGCTGTTCGCAGTAGCGGCGGTCGACCCG
This sequence comes from Acidobacteriota bacterium, assembly GCA_039028635.1. Classification (NCBI taxonomy): domain Bacteria; kingdom Pseudomonadati; phylum Acidobacteriota; species Acidobacteriota bacterium. The sequence continues at coordinate 35,091 of JBCCHV010000064.1, read as the reverse complement.
CCGCTGCCAATCTTCGACCAGCGCCGCCACCTGCGGATCGGGCAGCGGTTCCTCCGGGCCCAGATCGAGGAAGCGATGCTCCACCAGCGGCGCGCCGTCCGGGCGAGGCTCGACGGTCACGAAGGCGACGCTGCGGGCGTCGGCACTGGCCTTCACAATCCAGCGGCCGCCTACTTCGACGGCGGTTTGTCGGTGATCATGGCCGCCGATCATCAGGTCCGGTCCGGCGTCGCCGAGGTGGGTGAGAAGGACTTCGTCGTCGGTGACGTCGAGGTGGGTGAGGGCGATCACCACATCGGCTCCGGCCCGGCGCAGGGTCTGGCAGGCGCTGGCGGCGGTGTCGTAGCGGTCGTAGAAGTCGAGCACCCAGGGCGGTCGAGTCCGCTCCGTGGTGAGACTGAACAAACCCACTTTCCAGGGACCGGTTTCGACCAGAGCGGTGCCGATCCGGCGATCCGAGGCCAAGAGCGGAATGCCGGCGTGCTCGTCGATCCAGAGATTGGTCGCCAGCCAGCGGAAGTCGGACTGCTCGAGGCGGCGGTCGAGCTCGGCGGCGTCCCTCAGCTCGAGCTCGCGAGGACCGAAGGTGACGAACAGGCGCCGGTCGAAGGCCTCGCCGTCGCCATCGAGGAGGTTGAGCACGTCCACCATCTGCTCACCGGCGAACAGCCGGCTGGCCAAGGACGGGCCGAGGAAGTTTCCGGCATGCAGCATCAGCAGGCCAGGATGCTCTTGCTCGAGCTCGGCGCGCAAGGTGCGCAGGCGCGCCAGGCCGCCCCGTTGGCCGGCATCGACGCCGGCGATGCGAGGCACGTCATGGAGGGCCAGCAGGGCGATCGGCGGCGGATCCGGCGCGACCGGTGCGGGCGGCGTGGAGACGCAGGCGGAGAGGACGAGCAGCGCGGCGAAGAGTCGAGCGAGGGGAGGATGCGGTCGCGACACCCGCCGATCATTTCAAAAATCGCTGTCCTCTGGTTGTAGGGGCGCCGTCCTCTGCGGCGGGCAGTGGCAGCGGTGACCGCCGAATAACCCGAGAGATTCCGGGGTTTTTCGCGGACCACCGGCCTGGCACCGCTGTTGCTTTGTTACGTCGGCGTAGCTTCGCCGACGGACCGGGCCCGCTCGGCCCCTCGGTGGAGCCGCGGAAGAACGCGATCACTTCGCAGCCGTTATCTTCAAAGGGGAATCTCACATGAGTCACTTTATCCATCGGTCGCTGTTGGTAGTGGCCGCCTTGGCTATCGCTCTACCGCTCGCCGCCCAGGGGCGGCACGCTTCCGACGACAACTCGTTCCGCGTCCGGGCAGGACTGTTCACCCCCGACGGCGAGTCGGCCTATTGGCAGGACAACGAGTCCTTCTTCGCTTCGTCAGCGGATGACTTCGAGGACGTCGTGATCGGGGCCGACTTCCGTTGGCATCTCGGGCCGCGCAGTGCCCTGCAGCTCTCGGTCGACGTCTACAGCGGCGAGGAAGACCTGGCCTACGCGGACTTCGTCGATTTCTTCGGTGATCCGATCGTCCACACCACCACCCTCGATGTGGCCTCCGTCACCGCCGCCTACGTGGTCGATCTGACGTCCCGCTCTTCGCCGGTGATTCCCTATGTCGGCGTCGGAGGCGGGGTGTACGACTGGACCCTCGAGGAGTCCGGTGACTTCATCGACTTCAACCTGGTCGAGCCGGAGGTCTTCACCGACACCTTCCAGGCCAGCGACACCACCCTCGGCTGGTATTTCCTGGCCGGTGTCGAGGTGCCCATCAGTGCCCAGATGTCGGTCTTCGCCGAGGGCCGATGGCAGGATGTCGACGAAGAGCTGGGAGACGACTTCGACGGCCTCGGCAGCCTCGACCTCTCGGGGCGCAACCTCTACGGCGGCTTCGCCTGGAGCTTTTGAGATCGAACGCTGTTCTTTCGAGGCACTGCCGCTGAAACTCTCTCCCGGGCGCTCGGTATAATGAGCGCCCTTTTGTTATCGCGTCGGGAGAGATCGTTCGGATGCAGCCCCTCGTGGAGATCTCGGAAAAATACTCACAGCGTCAGACCCTGGGGAAGCTCGGTGAGCTGACCCTGGTCGAGGCGGTCGATCGAGGCACCGAAGAGGTGGTGGTCCTCGAGATGCTGCCGGCGACCGACGATGAGCGCGCCGAGCGCTTCGTCGCCAAGGTCGAGGAGCTGGTGACCCTGCGGCATTCCTGTCTGCCGGCGATTCTCGGCGGCGGCGTCGCCCGCGACGGCCGGCTTTTCTTGGCTCGTGAATGGCTCGGCGGACGCGCCTTCGAGACCCTCGACGGCGAAGCACCGGCGCAGATCACTTCGTTGCTCTTGCAGGTGATCGGCGGTCTCGACCTCCTCGGCGAGCATCGCTTGGCCCACACGGCGCTTTCCGACGACACCCTGAAGGTGGTCCCGGATCTCGCCGGCGCCCGCTCCAAGATGACCGCCCTGGCGACCGGAGTCTGGCGCTCCGTTGCCGAGGAGAGTGACTTCGAGAGCCTGAGGCAAGAAGACGTGCGGGCCCTTGGCGGGGTCGCCGGACGTCTCTTCGGGGCCACCATTCGGCAAAACGGCTCCGCCACGCCGCGGGTGGAGCTACCGCTGGCGGTGAGCTTCGAGCTCGAGGATGCGGAGGCCCTGCGACAGCTCCTCGAGCGCTGCCTACAGGCCGGTCCGGAAACCCCGCCGATCAGCTACCCGGAGATCAGCGACACCCTTTTCCGCTGCCTTTGGGGCCGCGGTGCAGGAGCCGGCGACGGTGCCGGCCCGGCGGCCCGCCTGACCTTTTCGACGGAACCCCAAGACGAGTTTCTGCAGCACACGCCGACCGGCGAGGAAACGGCGGCGGGAACCCATGCGGTGGCCGAGATCACCAAGGTGGTGCTGCCCGACGACGACCAGATCTGGACGCCCCATCGCGACCCCGACGACACGGCGGCGGTGGACGAGGAGGAGAGCTCCACCCGTCCCGGTGTCGATACGGTGGAGCCGACCCGGCCGGGCCTCGATGGCGCCGAGGCGACCCGCGCCGCGGTCGGTGAAGACACCCGTCCGGGCCTCGCCGACGACCGCGAACGTCCCAGCGAGGGGCCTTCCCAGGTGCTGGTCGATCTCGGCGATGTCGACACCCTCGACGAGATGCTGGCGCCGGTGTCGTTCGTGCCCGGAGAGGAGCCGGCGGAGGAGCGCGAGCTGCCGCCCCTGCCCGATCCGCTGCCGCCGGTGGAGTTGACGACACAGCCCGTGCCGAGTCCGCCGCCGGCGACCGAGGAGGAGTCCCCGCCGCCGACGAAGGCCAGCCGCAAGGGGCTCTGGCTGGCTCTGGCGGCGCTGCTGGCGGTCACCCTGGCGGCCGGAGCGCTGTGGGTCGTGATCGCCTTCGTCAGCCGGCCGGCGCCGCCGGTGGTGGTCGAGGAGGCGCCGCCGCCACCGCCGCCACAGGTGTTGCCGGAGCCGGTCGAGGCGGCGCCCGTCGAGCCCCAGGACGAACGCCTCCTGGAGGTTCGGCGCCTGCTTTCGGAGGGTGAGGATGGCGCTGCCCGCGAGCTTCTCGGCGCATTCTCGGAAGACGATCTGGCGGCTCTCCCGGCGGCCGATTGCGAGCTCCACAACTTCCTCGGCGAGGTCTTGGTGCGCCTCGATCAGCAGCGCTACGCGACGGACCTCGAAGATGCCTTCCGCCAGGGAAGCTTGACCCGCTTGCGCAATGCGGTGGCCGCCGTCGAGCCCACCGAGCGCGACTTTCTAGAGCGTTACCCGGGAGCCGGGGAGGCCCTCGAGCGGGCCCGCCGAATCTCGGCCACCTACACGCGGGCACAGCGGGCGTCGCGCGATGGCGACTCGGAGGAGGTGCTGCGCACCACCGACACCCTGCGCGGCATCTTTCCCGCCTATGCCGGCACCGAGAGTCTGCGCGAGAGCGCCGCGGCGGCGATCGAAGACGAGGCCGACGTGTATTTCGACCAGGGGCGCTACGAGCAGGCCATCGCCCGCCTCGAGCTGCTGCGCGGTATGTGGTCCGACCGCGAAGGTCTGCGCCAGCGTCTCGAGCTGATCCGGAACCGCCAGCGGGCCGAGCGCGACCTCGAGTCGCTGCTCGACACGGCAGCCTTGGCAGCCGACGAAGGGCGCCCCGACGAGGGCCTGGCGCTGCTCTCAGGAGTGCAGGCGCCGCGTCCCTTGCGCGGGCGCTTGACCGAGCTGCGTCGCCGCTTGCGCAACAGCCTGGCGGAGCTCGACGCCCAGTCTCCGAGCCTCGAGCTCAGATCCGGCTCTGGTCCCGAGTTCGCCAAGGACGAGTCGGCCTTCTTGATCATCGCGGTGCGCGATGACTTCCGGGTCGAAGACGTGACGGTGTTCGCGCGGGTTGGCGAAGGGGCCTTTCAAACCTTGCCGTTCCGCAGGGACGGCGACGAGTACACCGTCGAGGTGACGCCGGATTTCCACGCCAACCAGACGGTCGAGTACTACGCCACGGCGCGCGACGTGTCCGGCAACGAAGGGACCTTGGGCAGTGCCGCCGAGCCCTTCGAGCTGAAGCGCAAACGTTGGTTCCACCGGCTGCGGCCGAACTCCTGATCACGGCGGGCGGGTCGAGGGGGAGAAAAAGAAGATGCGATTCGTCGAAGACATGCTGGCCGGAATGATCCGCGAGTCGACGGGCTTCAACAGCAAGCGGCTGCTGCGCAAGATCGGTGGCAAGCGCATTCTGATGATGGGCGGCGCCGCGGTGGCCGGCGCCTTGCTGCAGCAGAAGATGGATCCCTCGGCGGGCGCTGGGCCATCGACCGGGGCTCCCGGAGTGCCTCCGCCACCGCCGCCGTCCAGTCTTCCGCCAACGGTGCCGCCTCCTCCGGCACCGCCGACTTCGGCGCCGGCCCCTGCCCAGTCGCCAGCGGCTGTGCCGCCACCACCGCCGCCTCCTTCGGGACCGGCGACTTCGGCGCCGGCCGAAGCGCCCCTCGATCTGCCGCTGGAGATGGCCTATGCGACGGTGCGGACGATGGTCGCTGCCGCCCTTGCCGACGGCCACCTGGCGCCGGAGGAGAAGACGGTTATCGAGCAGCGGCTGGCGGCCGGCGTGTTGACTGCGGAGCAGACCGCTCAGGTGCACCGCGATCTGGTGGTGCCGGCCTCGCCGGCGGAGCTGGCGGCGATGGTGGCGACCGATGGCGATCGCGAGATGCTCTTCGAGGTCGCTGTGCTGGTGCTGCGGGCGGACCAGGCGGTGCCCGAGTTCGAGCAGCGCTGGCTGCGCTCCCTCGGCGATGCCCTCGGTCTCGACCCGGCTCGCCAGAGCCAGCTTCAGGACGAGCTGTTCAGCGGCTAGTCGGCGGCGAACGGCATGGGCCGCCAGGCGGCCGCAACCCCTGCGGCCGCCATTCGTACCTCAAGCGTTAGCTGTCTGCCTCATCCCGGGCTCGGCCGAGCCCTTCGATCCAAGGAGCCTCCGCGATGCGATTTCCCTTCCCGCAGCTGATCCTCTCGTTGGTCGTCTTCGCCCTGGCCATGCCGGCCTTCGGCGAGGTGCCCACCATCGACATTCCCTACCAGAGCTTCGTGCTCGACAACGGGCTGACGGTGCTGGTGCACGAGGACCGCAAGGTGCCGATGGTGGCGGTCAATCTCTGGTACCACGTCGGTTCGAAGGACGAGCCGCCCGGTCGCAGCGGCTTCGCCCATCTCTTCGAGCATCTGATGTTCAATGGCTCCGAGAACTACCGCGGGGAGTACCTGACGGCCCTCGAGAGCGTCGGCGCAACGGACGTCAACGGCACCACCAACGAGGATCGCACCAACTACTTCCAGAACGTGCCGACCTCGGCCCTCGACGTCGTGATGTGGCTCGAGTCGGATCGCATGGGGCATCTCCTCGGGGCGATTTCCCAAGATGTTCTCGACGAGCAGCGCGGCGTGGTGCAGAACGAGAAGCGGCAGTTCGAGAATCAGCCTTATGGCCTGTCCTACGAGCTCATCACCAAGGCCTGCTTTCCGCCCGGCCACCCCTACTCCTGGACCATCATCGGCTCGATGGAGGACCTCGAGGCGGCCTCCCTCGACGATGTCAAGGACTGGTTCCGGCAGCGCTATGGTGCCTCCAACGCGGTGCTGGTGCTGGCCGGCGACATCGACGTCGCCACCGCCCGTCAAAAGGCCGAGGCCTTCTTCGGCGACATCCCGCCGGGGCCGCCCCTGGCTCGCCAGGAGGAGTGGATCGCCCGGCGAACCGGCAGCAAGCGCCAGGAGGCACAGGATCGCGTCGCCCAGTCGCGTCTCTACCGGGTGTGGAACATTCCCGGCTGGGGGAGCGCCGACGGCGACTACCTCGACCTGGTGAGCGAGCTGATGTCGCAGGGCAAGTCGTCGCGCCTCTACAAGCGTTTGATCTATGACGACCGTTCGGCGACGGAGGTCCAGGCCTACGTCGACCTGCGCGAGATCGCCGGCCTGTTCACGATCGAGGTGACGGTGGCTCCGGGGAAGGATCCGGCGGCCGTCGAGCAGGCCCTCGACGAGGAGCTCGAGCGCTTGCTGGTGGATGGACCGACGGAGGCGGAGGTCGAGCGGGCTCGCGTTCGCTGGCTGGCGCGCTTCGTGCGCGGGGCCGAGCGCATCGGTGGCTTTGGCGGCAAGTCCGACATCCTGGCCCAGTGCCAGGTCTACCGCGGCGATGCGGCCTGCTACCGCGAGACCCTCGAGCGGGTCGCCGAGGCTGGGCCGGAGGACCTCCACGGTGCCTTCCGGCGCTGGCTCGACGACGGCGACTACAACCTCCTGGTCAACCCCTTCCGGGAAGGCAAGGCGGCGGAGCAGGGGGTCGATCGCAGCGCCCTGCCGACGCCCGGGGCGGCCTCCGAGCCGAGCTTTCCGGAGATCGAGCGGATGACCCTGAAGAACGGCCTCGAGGTGGTCTTCGCGCAGCGCAGCGCGGTGCCGGTGGTCAATCTGACCTTGATGCTCGATGCCGGAGCGGCGGCCGATGAAGCGGCGGCGGCGGGGACCTCCCGCTTGGCCATGAGCATGCTCGACGAGGGCGCCGGCGAGCTCGATTCGATCGCCATCAGCGACCGCGTCGCCGAGCTCGGCGCCACCCTGGCGACTTTCTCCGATCTCGACACCGGCTATGTCCAGATGTCGGCGCTGGCCTCGAACCTGGCGCCCTCCCTCGAGCTTTTCGCCTCGGTGGTGCTCGATCCGACCTTTCCGGAGGACGAGCTCAACCGCCTGAAGGAGCTCCAAAAGGCCACCATCGAGCGCGAGAAGACACAGCCCTTCTCGATGGCCCTGAGGGTGTTTCCGCGGCTTCTCTACGGTGAGCAGCACGCCTACGGCAAGCCCCTTTCGGGCACCGGCACGGTGGCTTCCACGGAGGCGGTTGAGCGGCAGGACCTGGTGCAGTTCCACCGCACCTGGTTCAAGCCCGGCAGCGCCACTCTGGTGGTGGTGGGGGACACTCGCCTCGAGGCTCTCCGCCCGCTCCTCGACAAAGCCTTCGGCCGCTGGCCCGCCGGCGAGGCGCCGAGCAAGGAGATCGCCCGGGTCGAGCGGCCGCCGCGCGAGGCGATCTACCTGATCGACCGTCCCGGCGCCATCCAGTCGGTGATTCTCGGCGGTCAGGTGGGGCCGCCGAAGGCCAACCCCGACGAGGTCGCGATCGAGATCGTCAACAGCGTCTTGGGCGGCGATTTCAGCTCTCGCCTCAACCTCAACCTGCGCGAGGACAAGAACTGGTCCTACGGCGCCTTCTCCTTCTTCCTCGATGCCCGCGGCCAGCGGCCCTTCATCGCGGCGGCGCCGGTGCAGTCGGACAAGACCGCCGAGTCGCTGCAGGAAGCCCGCGCCGAGCTCGCCGACCTGGTGGGCGAACGGCCGGTGTCGGCGGACGAGATGTCGCGCGTGCAGACCAACCGCACCTTGCAGCTGCCGGGCACCTGGGAGACCTCCGGCGAGGTTTCCCAGGCGCTCCAGGAGATGGTGCGCTTCGGGCTGGCGCCGGACTACTGGCAACGCTACCCGGAGGCGGTGCGGTCGGCGGAGCTGGAGGGCGTCCAGCGGGTGGCTCGCCAGGTGATCCAGCCACATCGCATGGTGTGGGTGGTGGTGGGCGATCGCTCGGCCATCGAGCAGCCCTTGCGGGATCTCGGCATTGCCGAGATCGAGCTCATCGACGTCGATGGGCGACCGGTGGCGACGGCTCCTTGACGTCGTCGCCTTGACCGCGTCCCCCCGGCTGGCGGTCTTCGACCTCGACGGCACCTTGACGGATACCAACGAGGTCGATGGCTCCTGCTTCGCGGCGGCCTTTCAACAGCTCTTCGGGCAGCCCCTCGACGAGGATTGGGGGCGCTATCCCCACACCACCGACGCGGCGATCCTCGACACCGCCCTGGCCCGCCTGCCCGCGGGGGCCGACGACGGCGAGGGCGTGGAGCGCCATCGGGATCGCTTCGTGGAGTTGCTCGCAGCGGCCCCGGCGGAGTGCTTCCGAGCGATTCGCGGCGCTCGCGATTTTCTGCTCCGGCTGCGTCGAGAAGGCTGGGCTTTGGCGATCGCGACCGGTGGCTGGGGGCGCTCGGCGCGGCTCAAGCTCGAGCGCGCCGGGCTCGCCGATCTCGAGCTGCCGCTGGCTTCGGCGGACGATGGCGTCGCCCGCCGGGAGATCGTCGAAGCGGCGCGCCGGCGTTGCGGTCACCCTCCCGCGACGGTGCTGTTCGGAGATGGCCCCTGGGATGTGTCGACGGCTGGCGAGCTCGAGCTGCCGGTGATCGCGATCGCCTCCGGCCAGCGTGCCCGCCGGCTGCTCGCGGCGGGAGCCACGGCGGCCTTTGCTGACTATCGGCGCCCAGAGGAGATGCTGCGGGCGATGCATCGAGTCATCGCCCGACCAGCTCCGCGAATCTCCTACTGAGAGTTGAGGCCCTTGTCGTAGGGCAGGTAGCTGACGCTGGCGCCGGCCGGGATCGGGCCGGCGTCGCCACGGTAGCGGTTGAGATAGCCAACGATATTCGGCTTGGCGACGCCACGCGACTTTTCCTCGTCGAGGAAGTCGTCCTCAAACCAGTTGAAGATCTTCGAGATCGCGACCTTGTTGTTGCCGGCGTCGAGGCGGACGTGATTCTCGGAGGTCGCGAACTCGGTCATGGCGGCGTCGAGCTGGGCGTCCAGGGTGTCCCCCAGGAAGGGCTCCTGAGGTAGCCGCGGGCAGCCGGCGGAGGCGCAGTTGAGGGCGGCGTGGATGCGCGGATCGGCGAAGCCTTCACGGATAGTGACGTCCTCGAGCTTCTTGAGGTTGGTCTCCTTGCCCCCGATCACGATGTCCATGCCGACGAAGAAACCGTAGCCGGTGCCGAGGAACCCCCAAACGCTTTTGCTGGTGCCGTTGGCGAGCACCCCCTGGAAGACCTGCGCGTTGTAGGCGTTGAGGTAGTAAGCCAGTTGGTGGTCTCGGCTCGTAAACATCTGCGGGTGGGACGCCGGGCTGTAGCTTTCGACCTGCATGATGTAGCGATCGAGGTCGCGGCGGTTCTTGGCCAGGCCGGCGTAGTCCACGAAACCCCGGTCGTCGACATATTGCGCCAGCACCCGGGCCCACAGGTCATGGGAGAATTCGTCGGCGAGGGCGCGCGGGGCCGCGGTTGTGCCCACCATCAGAACAGCGATCAACAAAAGGGGAGCTTTCATCTTTTTGACCCTCCAGGCCGGAAAACCCGACCGAATCATCTATCTCGTCATGCAATACGCGTTCCGATCCTCGCTGGATTACTCCGGAGCGAGCCGCGATGGGTCTCTGGCGTAACTTCCTCGAGCCGATTCCGGCGGAAAAGAAGCAACTCCTCGAGGAGCGCTGGCGGGAGCTTGCGCCGGAGCTGCGCAGCGTCGCCCAGGGCTTCGGCCAGCAGTGCACCGGATGCGGTGCCCTCATCGGAGCCTTCCCGCGTTGCGATTTCGACTGCAAGGGCTGCTATCTGGGGTCTCGAGCCAACGCCGCCAAGCCCTTCGACGAAGCTGAGATCGATCGCCAACTGGCGCATTTGCGCCGCCACCTCGGGCCCAAGGGCAACCTCCAGATCACCGACGGCGAGGTGACGCTGATGGCGCCGAAGCGCCTCGTCGCCTTGCTGCGAAGGGCTCGCGAGCTCGGCATGATCCCGATGCTGATGACCCATGGCGACAGCTTCCGGCGCCGGCCTGAGCTGCTGCCGAGGCTGGTCTCCGAGGGAGGCTTGACGGAGGTTTCGATCCACGTCGACAGCAGCCAGAAGGGGCGGCGTGGGTTCCCGATCGGCGACTTCGCCGTCGGCGACGAGGCGGCCCTCCATCCGCTGCGCGACGAGTTCGCCGCCATGATCCGCCAGGTGCGCCGCCGCACCGGGGTGCGCCTGCGTGCCGCCACCACCGTCACCGTCAGTCGCGACAACCTCGACGGCGTCGGCGACGTGGTGGCCTGGTGCTTGGCCAATCGCGATGCCTTCGGCATTTTGTCCTTTCAGCCCTTGGCGCAGGTCGGACGCACCTTGAGTCACCTCGAAGGCATCACCCACGACGAGCTGTGGAGCCGCATCGGCGCGGTTCTCGAGCCGCACGGTTTTTCAACCGCGCAGCGCGGGGCAGTGCGCTTCGGCCATCTCGATTGCACCCGCACCGAGCCGATGGTGGCCTATCAACGTCGTGGCGAGGGGCCACGCCTGTTCTCCATGCTGCGGCCCGGCGATCCCGCCGACGAGGCCATCGTGCAGCAGTTCCTCGGCCGCGGCTTCGGTGGCGTGGTGTTTCGCGACGATCGTCCGCTGGATCGTCTCGGCCGCGCCCTCGGCCTGTTTCGTCAGGCGCCCGGTTGGTTTCTCGGACCCTTCCGCCGCTGGCTGGTCGGTCGTCTCCATCAGCTCGGCACCGGACCGGCGCGGCTGATGCGGGATCTCGCTCTGGGGGCGGTGCGCATCGACAGTTTCGCGGTCGCCTCCCACTCCTTCATGAGTGCCGCCGAGCTCGACACCGAGACCGGTCGGGAGCGCCTGGCGGCGTGTGTTTTCCGGGTGCCCGTCGGCGACCGCATGGTGTCGATGTGCGAGGTCAACGCCCGCGGCCTGCGGCAACAGCTCTACGATCTCGGCACCAGCTCAGGATTCGCGGCCTTCGAGCCACAGGATCAGGCGGTCGCGGCGGCGTTCGAACCACCAGGCGAGCAGCGGCGTGAGCAGGCAAGCGAGCAGGAACAGGCCGGCGATGGTGGCGAGCTCGAGGCCCAGATAGTCGCGCGAGAGACGGCTGAAATCCATCCAGTGACCGCCGCCCTTGGCGTCGGCGTAGGCCTGCCGAGCGGCGGCATCGGTGGCCAGGCTCCAGGCGAAGCGACCGGCGCGGGTGAGCACGAAGGCGCCGCAAAAAGCATATAGGGGGCGCTCCACCTCGGCGAGACGGCATCCTCGGCCGCTCGCCGCACGGCCGAGGAAGACGGCGGCCAGCAGGAGCTCCATGCCGTGGCCCATGGCGACCATCAGGATCTCGTGCAGGGGGGTGACGACGGCGAGCAGCCAAAGCCCCGCCAAGGCCGCCAGCACCGCCAGGCGCCGGGGATGATGGCGGCTCCAGACCAGGAGGGCTGTCCAGGTGGCGAGGAGCGTGACGAGCAGAGCCGTCGAACGTTCGCCGTGAAGCGACACCCCGCCGCCGTAGACGAAGTCGAAGGCCGGAATCGAAGGGTAGGCGAAGAGCCAGCCGGTGGCGCTGTGGCCGAGCTCGTGAATCAGCACCAGCAGGTAGCCGAAGAGCAGATCGGTGAGCGGGATCAGCAAGGCGACGACGGCCGCCAGGGTGCCGATGACGAGGGCGCGGCGACCGGCGGCATCGATTCCCCAGGGCTCGCGCACGGTGGCGACGACGGGAGTCGCCGACGAGGCGGGATGGGGCCGCGAGGGCGCCGCCAGCAGCTTGGCGAAGATCACGCCGCAGCCGGCGCACTCAACGGCCTGCGCGGGGCCCGGATGGCCGCATCGCGGGCACTCGACCAGGTTGTCGTCGGCAGTTGGCACGATGGCCGCGATCCTACCGTGGGCCGCGACCTCTGCTATCCGTCGCCAGGGCCCGCGAGCTCGGCGAGGACCTGGCTCCCGTTGTCGTTGTCGGGATTGAGATCCAAGGACTTCCGATAGTTGGTTCGCGCTCCCTCGCGGTCGCCGGCCAGGAGCTGTGCTTCACCCAGGCTGTCGTAGACGTTCCAGGAGTCCGGGAAGAGGTCGCGGTTGATCTCGAAGACGCGAATTGCCGGGGCGGTCTCGCCGCCGCCGAGGAACCGGTAGCCGAGATTGTTGAGGCGGCTCTCGTGGGCTCGGTGGTGGATCTCATCGGATGCCGGGAAGCGCTGTTCCATGAGGCTCGCCAGCACTTCGGCGGTCGCGAACCGGCGGTCGGCAAGGGCCAGGTAGAGCTGATCCGTGAGCTCCTGCCGCTGCAGCGGTCCCCAACCCTCGCGACCCTCGTGGGCGGTCAACCAGGTCTCGGCGCCGCTCGCGCCCTCGCGCGCCGCCACCGTCGCCAGCTCGTTGGCCGTCGAGCGCTTGGCCTCGTAGATCCGACCGTCCTTGATGACGACCTTCTCGGAGAAGAAGTTCTGCGGCTCGTCGAAGGGACTCTGGGCGAACAGCACGAGGTCGGCGGCGCGCCCGGGAGCGATCACTCCGAGCCGTTGGTCGAGGCCGAGGGCGCGGGCGCCCTGGAGGGTCGCGATCTGCAGCACGTCGGCTACCGGAATGCCGGCTTTGGTCAACAGTACGAGCTCGGCGAGGAGGGCTTCGCCACCGTTGCGGCTGTCGCTGCCGATGCGCAGTGGAATGCCTTTCTCGTGGGCTCGGCGGACCCAGGCCATGGTGGCCTCGAAGGCCGCTGCCAGCCGCTGCCGCTGGTCGTCGTCGTAGGCGAGCTGGGCGCTCTGGACTCCCGGTTGGGGCTCGAAGGCGAAGTACGCGTCCGTCTGGCCGGCTGCCGCCGCCATGATCGCCAAGGTGGTGCTGATCGAGGCTCCCTGCTCCGCCATTCGGTCGAGCAAAGCGAGGAGCTTGGCGCGGTGCTCCGGAGACTGCTCGATGTACGCGAAATAGAAGGACAGCTGGGCGGTGTACTCGTCGAGGCTGCGAATCGGTTGCAGGTCGAACCGCTGCCGAAAATCCGCCGCCGTCGCTTCGAGATCGAGGGTGCTGGCGATCAGCGTGAAGAAGTGCTCGAAGTGACGCACGCCCAGATCCATCGCCTGCGCAATGGTGACGACGTTGTTGTCGACGTGGGCGTAGAGCTCCATCCCGAGAGCGCGACTCTCGTCGATCACCGCTGTCAGCTCCGGTTCCTCGAGCATGCGGTAGAGCTTGAGCCGCTCGACGCCGAGGCGGTGATATTCGCGCACTTTGTCGCGCGCCGCCTGCGGGCTTGCGAGGTACTTGTGATGCATCGGCCCTTGGCGCTCACCGGAGTTGATCGAGCCGCCGACGACCACCAGGTTCGGGGCGTCGGGGCCGGCATCGGCGGCCCACCGGACCATCTCCGGGAGCCAGCCCTCGGGCTGCCCCATGTCGGCGACGGTGGTGGTGCCGAAGGGGAGGAACTGGCGCGCGATGTACTCGCGCACCGCCGGCGCGAGCTGCGGCGGCCCGAAGCCGCCATCGCCCTCGATCAGCAGCAGGTGGGCGTGGGTGTCGACGAAGCCCGGCACCACGAGCCGTCCGCGGCCATCGATGACCTCGTCGGCGACCGGAGGATCACCGCCCTCGACGATCTCCAGGATCACGCCGTCGTCGATCAACAGGGTGCGATCACGCAGAACTTGTTTCGAAACCGAGTCGAAGACGTCGACGTCGGTCACGGCGAGGTCGATGGCGGGCTGCGTCGGGGCGCAGGCGCCGAGCAGAAGAAGGATGCTCAGGAAGAGGCTGATTTTCGGCATGCTTGGTTTCCGCTGGTGGTTGCAAGGCCCGAAGGCAAGGAAATCGCTCACAGGCGACAAAGATCAAGGGGCCAGCCGAAGCTCGCCACGGCTTAATGCGTCAGTTCCGACGTTTGGTTGCCTCGGACCGGCCCGGGGGCGAGGCGATCGGCGTCGGGCCGATGAGGGAGCCGGGGTCCAATCTACGCCATCCCAGGTAGTGGAATACCCCACCCAGCTTTCGCGGCCTCTTGGTCGCCATGGAGGATGCCATGTCTTCTGCCAGGAAAAGTGCATTGATCTTCGGACTCTCCACCCTGATGTGGTTGTTGCCGGTCGCCGACCTCTTCGCCCACTCGTGGTGCCAGACGCGCAATCGCTGTCGCTGGTGGCGCAAGGAGTATGTCGCCGGCGCCACCGTCGGCTGCATCGGCTTCTCGCTGCCGCTCTGCTACAAGCGCAGCGCGAGCTGCGGCACCGCCTACGCCAGCTGTGGCCCGAAGCATTGCCTGTGGGGACAGGCCCGGGCCTGGGCCCAGAACAGCTCTTCCGGCTGCAGCAAGGGTGGCTGGCGCACCGGCCAGGGCATCTATGGTGATCCGGTGGAGCACTTCGACGTCACGGAAGCGCCGCTCGACGCCGCCGGCGATCACCAGATGTCGAGCCGGGTGGAGTTCGATCCCGATCGCCGCCAGGTGGCGATTCACTTCGACGAGGTGATGATGAAGTCGACGGTCGACTCGTCCTACAGCCGGATCGATGTCTACCTCTTCCTCGACGACGACAAGCTGCCGGAGGAGGAAGTCCAGCCGACGCCGGACAACACGCTGTGGTCCGGCTACCTGGAGAGTCGTGACGGCCGGCTGGTTTCGGAGGGTCTCGACAGCCTGGCCAAGGCCTTTCGCTCGGCCGGCGCGGAGGCCACCCTCGAAGCCCGTGGGGTGGTGGAGTCGATTCCCTTCTTCGGCAGCGACGACGAATGGGAACGGCTGACGGTGCAGGTGGTGATCGACGGCGGCCACACCGCCGACCGCTAGCCGATTTTCAGGGGGGTTCAAGGCGCCCCCCTCGGGCCTGCGCGGCCCGCCAGCACGCACAGGTCGTGCGGTGCGGCCGGCCAGGCCTCACCCTCGTCCAGGGCGGCCCCGTCCAGGGCGGCCCCGTCCTCGGCGCCTCGCCTTTTGGCGTCGGGTTCCGTGCGGGTCGCTGCGGAGGTTGCAGTGACGTTTTAGCGGCGTTTTGAATTGGTGAGCCTCTGCTCGTCGATCGGCGGGTGGGTCCGCGATAGACTCCGCTTCTTCCGCGGACCCGCCGCCTTGCCCAAAGCCTCCCCCAAGAAAGCGCGACCCAAGCCGCCGTCGACGGAGCCGGTGGTCGCCATCGAAGTTCGCGGCGCCCGCACCCACAACCTGCGCGGGGTCGACTGCTCGATTCCCCATGGCCGAGTGACGGTGGTCACCGGCCCCTCCGGAGCGGGCAAGTCGTCCCTCGCCTTCGACACCGTCTATGCGGAGGGCCAGCGGCGCTTCGTCGAGTCGATGTCGACCTACGCCCGGCAGTTCCTCGACCGCATGGAGCGGCCCCCCGTCGAGGTCGTCGACAACATCCTGCCGGCGGTCGCCCTGGAGGCCAAGAACTCGGTGCGCAACGCGCGCTCGACGGTGGGCACCATCACCGAGACCCACGACGTCCTGCGCCTGCTCTTCACCCACCTCGGGGAGGTGCAGTGTCCGCAGGGCCACGGCGCGGCGCGCGCCTACACCGTCGACGAGATCGCCGACGAGCTGATCGCCGGCGTCGTCGGGCAGCGTTTCGTGGTCCTGGCGACCGTCGCGCGTCCCAAGAAGCAGGCCACCGAAGCGCTGCGGGAGCTGATTCGGCAGGGCTTCGCCCGCCGCTACGACGACCACCAAGGGGCCGTCGAGCGGATGACGCCGACGGCGCGCTGGCTGCGCGCCTGGCAGCCGCTGGCCTTGGCTCTGGGGCGCTACCGTGCCGAGGCGCGCTCGCGCGCGCGCCTGACGGAGAGCCTCGAGGAGGCCTTGCGACTCGGCGGCGGTCGCCTGCAGGTGGTCGGTGAGGACGGTCAGCGGCGCCACTATGGCCGCGGCCTGCTGTGCACCACCTGCGGCGAGTCTTTCCGTCGCCCGACGCCGCCGCTGTTCTCCTTCAACTCGCCCCTCGGCGCCTGCCCGGGCTGCCAGGGCTTCGGTCGGGTGATCGGCATCGACCCCGAGCGGGTGATTCCCAATCCCCGCCTGTCGTTGCGCCAGCGGCCGATTGCGCCGTGGAACTCACCGGCCTACGAAGACCTCTATGACGAGCTCTTGGCCGCGGCCCGTCAGCGCCGAATCCCGCTGACCAAGGCCTGGCAGGATCTCAGCGACGAGCAGCGCCAGTGGGTGTGGAGCGGGCGCGGTCCGTTCACCAACCTCGACGCCTTCTTTCGCTGGCTCGAGCGTCGCACCTACCGGGTTCACGTACGGGTGCTTCTGGCGCGCTACCGCGCCTACGACCTGTGCCCCGACTGCGCCGGCACGCGGCTCAAGCCGGAGGCTCTGGTGGTGCGCCTCGCCGGCTCTCGGCTGCCGGATCTCACTGCCTTGAGCATCGAAAACCTGCGCCGCTGGTTGGACGAGCGTGGCTGGAGCGCGGCCGAGCGAGCCCGCGGCGGCCATCTCCTCGCCGAGCTCAGCGAACGGGTCGAGGTGCTCTCGCGGGTGGGGCTCGAGTACCTCACCCTCGATCGCCAGGCCCGCACCCTCTCCGGTGGCGAGACGCAGCGCATTCACCTGGCGGCGGCCCTCGGCTCGGGCTTGACCAGCACCCTCTACGCCCTCGACGAGCCGACCATCGGTCTCCATCCGCGCGACAGTGAGCGCCTCCTCGGTCTGCTGCGCGATCTCGCCGGCCGCGGCAATACGGTCCTGGTGGTGGAGCACGATCGCACCCTGATCGAGGGCGCCGATCACCTGATCGATCTCGGCCCGGAGGCCGGAGAAGGTGGCGGAGAGCTGCTTTTCCAAGGCCCGCCGGCGGCCATCCTTGGCTGTGCCGATTCGCTCACCGGGCGCTACCTGGCGCGGCGGCCGGCCAACGAGGCGCGTCGCCACCGTGAGCGCTTTCGCCGCGAGAGCCAGGATTACAAGGGCGTTCGCCGGCTGCGCATTCGCGGCGCCCGCGAAAACAACCTGCGCGGTTTCGACGTCGATTTGCCCCTCGGTGCCCTGGTGGCGGTGACCGGGGTCTCCGGCTCGGGCAAATCGACCCTGGTCGAGAACGTTCTCTACGGCACGTATCAGCGCTCCCGAGGCGTCGTCGACGTCGAGCCCGGGGAGTGCGACGGCCTCGAGGGCTTGCAGGTGCTGAGCGACATCGTGCTGGTCGATCAGCGTCCCCTCGGCCGCTCTTCCCGTTCCAATCCGGTGACCTACACCAAGGCCTACGACGAGATCCGCAAGGTGATGGCGAGCGAAGCGCCGGCCGGGATCACCGCCGGTCACTTCTCCTTCAACACCGACAAGGGGCGCTGCGCCGAATGTCTCGGCACCGGCATGACCGAGATCGACATGCAGTTCATGGCGCCGGTGGCGATGGCCTGTGAGAGCTGCGAGGGTCGACGCTTCCAGCCGCGCATCCTCGAAGTGCGCTTCCGCGGCCTCGACATCGCGCAGATCCTCGAGCTGACCGTCACCGAGGCGCTGGCCCTGTTCGACGACCGCAAGGCGTTGGTGAGGCGGCTGTCGTCGCTGGTCGCCGTCGGTTTGGGCTACCTGCGTCTTGGCCAGTCGACGGCGACCCTCTCCGGCGGCGAAGCTCAGCGCCTCAAGCTGGCCAGCTTCCTGGAGGCACCGCGGGCCCGCGCCGGCCGCGGTGCCAAGGGGCGCAGCCCACGGCGGTTGTTTCTCTTCGACGAGCCCACCACCGGCCTCCACATGGCCGACATCGATCTCCTCTACCAGACCCTGCGGCGGCTGGTGAAGCAAGGCGACGGCGTGCTGGTGGTCGAGCACAGCCCGGACCTGATCGCGCGCGCCGACTGGCTCATCGAGCTCGGTCCGGGAGGCGGCGTCCACGGCGGCGAGCTGCTCTACTCGGGGCCTCCGGAGTCCTTCCTCGATCGTGTCGACAGCCCGACCGCCGACGAGCTGCGGCGATTCCTGCGCTGGCGCCGGCGTCGGTGAGGGCCGGTGGCGAGTCGACAGCTGCCGTAACGACCGGTCCCGGTCCGTCCCCTAAAGATTGAGAGCAACCTCCACCTGAGGAGGTCACGAAGCTCGGCGTCGGGTCGACCCCTGGTGGTTCGCTCCGGCGCCGACCTGGACCGCAGGCCCGAAGTGACGTTTTATCGGGTTTGCGAGGCGCAAGGAAGAGACGATGAATCCTGTACTCAAGATGGGCAGCTCCGGGGCCGCCGTACGGCGCTTGACCTCGCTGCTGGTGGCGCGCGGCTTTCTGGATGTCGCCACCGACCTCTTCGACCGCCTGGTGCGCATGGCGGTCAAGGACTTCCAGTCCCGCCACGTCGACGAGCGCGGCCGCCCGCTGGTGGTCGACGGCATCGTCGGTCCGCTCACCTGGTGGGCCCTCGAGCACGAAGACAACGAACACCTGCTGCAGCCGCCGTCGGTGGGCGACCTCGCCGAGCTGCCGGTGGCCGGCGGCAGCACGCGGGGACGCGCCGCCCTGGCGGCGGCCCTCGGCGAGATGCGCGCCGGAGCGCGTGAGGAGGGTGGCAACAACTCCGGCCCCTGGGTCGAGAAATACCTCCGCGACATCGTGCCGACACCGGCCAACTGGTGCGCCGGCTTCGTCAGCTGGTGCTTCGATCAGCACCCCGCCGGGGTGCCCTTCCGCTACAGCCTGGGG
Source organism: Acidobacteriota bacterium (assembly GCA_039028635.1). Taxonomy (NCBI): domain Bacteria; kingdom Pseudomonadati; phylum Acidobacteriota; species Acidobacteriota bacterium. The sequence goes on along the minus strand of JBCCHV010000064.1, from coordinate 16,316 downwards.
GCGCGCAACATCCGGTCGCAGTTCCGTGACAAGGGCTGGCTCTACGATGTCGAAGAGCAGCTTCCGGAGCCCGGTGACATCATCGTCTGGTGGCGCGATCAGCCGACCAGCTGGAAGGGGCATATCGGCCTGGTTCACCATGTTTCGAACGGCATTCTGTACACCGTCGAGGGCAATCGAGGGGGCCTTCCGGCGCCGGTCAACGTCTTCGACTACGTTCTCGGCCGGATCGACAAACTGCTCGGTTTCGGACGCGTGCCGGAGATCGACTGACGAGCGATTGACGGCCATCGGGGAGAGCTGTTAGAGAGGGGGTTCACTCACCTCGGGAGCTCTCGTCGATGGCCGATTCCAATCTCCGGCAACCTCACCTCCGGCGCCTCGTCAAGGAAGCGAACGCCGTTCGCTCGGACTTCGAAAAGCTGTTCGAGAAATGGCCCGAGGAGGCCTTGCGCTGGAAGCCGGCACCGAAGGTTTGGTCCGCCGCCGAGTGCGTCGATCACCTGGCGGTGACCGCCGACCTCTACCTGCCGCGGCTCGAGAGGGTGGTCGACCGGCAGCGGCCGGCGTCGGCTTCCTTCCAGCCTTCGTGGATCGGCAACCGCTTCGTCCGCGCCCTCGAGTTCGGCAGTCGGCCGATCAAGACCTTCAAGGTCTTCCAGCCGGAAGTCTCGGATCAATCTGCCGACGCCGTGCTCGAACGCTACCTCGATCGGCAGCGGCGCGTCGTCGAGCTGATGCAGACGGCGGACGAGCTCGATCCCAACCGTCCCAAGCTGCCGTCTCCCCTGACCCGGCTGCTGCGGTTCTCCCTCGGCGAAGCCTTCACCATTCTGGTGACGCACGATCGCCGGCACTACCGTCAGGCGATGCGGCTGTCGGAGCAGCCCGGCTTTCCGCTGCCGCGAACCGCTTACTGAGGGGCTCTTTCGTCGGACTGGGCCGCGGCCCTTTCGCGAGCTGCCGCCGGCTCGGGGTCTGCGGCGAGAAGGCGATCGAGGACCCGGCGGATTTCCTTCGGATCGACCCACACCTGGCGGGAAACCACCGTGCCGTCACGATCGAGAACGAAGGCTGGTGCCGAGGCGGCACCGTAGGTCTGCCAGATCGCGTCATCCAGGCGGTCGACGACGAAGGACAGAGAGCTTTCGAAGTCCGTGAGGCCGAGGTCGATGCGCGACTGCCGGGCGCGCTCGAAGCGCTCCTCGAAGGTCTCCGGCTGGGCGATGCGAATGCCGGCGATCTTGTTGATCCAGGGGTTCCATTCACCCTCCGCATGGGGGCTCTTGGAACCTTCCGGATGGGCCTCGATGGAATAGATCACGAGAAAGCGGACTCGCTCGCCGTAGTCTTCGAGAAGGCCGCGGAGCCAATGGCGCCGGAAGCGGTAAACGGGGCACGAGTGGCTGCCGAGCTGGATCACGACGGGCCGATCGTCGAGCAACTCTTCGAGGGCGAGCTCGCCGCCGTCGAGGGACGGCAGGGAGAACGCCGGCGCCGGCTCTCCGACGGCTGGTGCGGTGGTGGCGAAGTGGGCGAGGCGCGGTCCGGCCTGGCGAGGAAAGCATCCCAGAATCAGGCAGGCGCAGGCGAGGAGGGCGAAGAGGTAGATTCGCACGCCTTCCATACTCGCTCGCACGCCACGGTGGATTGGCGAGTCCTCGGCACGCGGCTTGCTAGAAAAGGTCGCCGAAGCGTCCGGGCGGCGGCGAGGCTAGGCTCGCGCCGGCTTCATGCCGAGGAGGCGAGAGGGCAGGAACAGAATCGCCTTGAGCAGATCGAACACTCCGCCGACGGCGATGCCCACGAGCCGGAAGGGCAGCAGGATCAGCCAGACGAAGGGATAGGCGACGAGCGCCAACAGAGCCAGCGGCCAGCACACGACAAACAGAATGAGCCAGAGCAGGAAGCCTTTCATGATCTATCTTTTCTCCGCAGTCGTTCCATCTTCAGCAACCCTACGAGGGACGCCCGTCGAATGTTCCAAGGCCGGCGCCGAGGGGCGCGACGACCTGCTAGGATTTCGCCTTCCATGGCCCGCTTGATTCTCTCCTCAGCCGGCGGTGACGCCGCTCTTTCGGCCGCTGGGCTCTGCGGCTTCACGCTTCCCGTGGCCCGGCAGGCGCTTCCCGTCCTGCTCGGGAGCCAGGCGGTGAGCCATGCCGGCTAGTCACCAGCCGACGTCTCGCTGGCGCTCCGTCGTCGGCACCCTGGCGGGTGCTGTTCTCGGAGTGGTCTTCCTGGTGGCGGTTTGGGGCAAGGGGCTCGACCCCAGCGCCTTCGCCGACCAGATTCGTCTCGAGGGGCTCGATTTCCTCTTCCCGGCGCTGACCGTGGCGCTCATCGCTCTGGCCCTCGAAGCCGGCCTCGGCACCGCCCTGGTGCTCGGTGTGCGCCGCCTCTGGGTCCTGTTGCCGACGGTGGCCCTGGTGTTGTTCTTCATCTTCTTGACCGGCCGCAACTACTGGTTGACGGCGCGCGGCTTGCGCGATCCGAGCGAAGCCTGCGGCTGCTTCGGCAACCTGGTCGAGCGCACCCCCGGGGAAGCCTTTTGGCAAGATCTCCTGCTGCTCGGGATTCCAGCCCTGCTGATGTTTCTCGGCCGCGGTCGGGGCGGCGGTATCGCTCCGCTGCGCGCCGTGGTGGCGGGCTTGGTGGCGGTGGCTTCCATCCTGTTCGCCTGGAAGGCGCCGGAGCTGCCCCTCGACAACCTGGCGACGCGCTTGAAGCCCGGCGTCGAAGTGGCCGATCTCTGCGCCGGTCGCGGCGCCGAAACGGTCTGTCTCCAGGACGTCGTGCCGGAGCTCCTCGAAGGCCATCACTGGGTGATGCTGGCGAATCCCGACACGACGGCCGTCGCCGACTCCATCGAGAGCCTCAACGAGCACGCCCTGGCGGCCCTCGACGGCGCCGCACCACCGCTCTGGATGGTGAGTGGGGCGCTGGCCGAAGAGCTGCAGCAGTTCTACTGGCAGCTCGGGCCGGTGTTCGAGGTGCGGGAGGCGCCGGAGGCCCTCCTCAAGCCCCTCTTCCGAACCCTGCCGCGCTCCTTCGAGGTCGTCGATGGTCGGGTCGAGAGCACCGTCAGCGGGCTGCCCCCGGCCGTCGTGATGACGGCGGCGACGGCTGGCAACGGTCTTGCTGTAGCTTCTCTAGGAGACCCGTCCGCTGATTCGGATGAAACCACCAATGACGAGGTTCAAGGACATGATGCACCGTAATCCCGATGTTTTTGCGCGCCGCCTATTAGTTTCCGGAGCGGCCATTCTGGCGCTTTGCCTCTGCCTCTCCGCCGGGGCTCAGCAGCTTCCGGCCGATTCCGTGTTTCGGGATTTCGTTCCCACCAGCGACTTCGTGATCGAGATCGGTGGCAAGGTCGACGACAAGGCGGAGGTCTTCCAGTCGCGGCGCGCCGCCGCCTTCCTGATCATGTCGTCCGCTCTTCCGGAGCCCACCTTGCTGGTGCCGCGCTCGGGCATGGTGCAGTCGGTGAGCGTGATGAAGCTGGCGCGGCGGCCGGGCGGCAACGTCGACATTCTCGCCGACGCCCAGTTCAAGCCCGAAGGGCGCTTCTCGCCGTCCGGCCAGGAGATCAAGTTCAGCGTCGGCGGCAAGGACGCGGTCTTCAAGCCCAAGCCCTACCTGCTCGGCTTGCAGGGCGCTTCGGCATTGCTCGATTACAGCGTCCAGTATCAGCGCACCGCGGAAAGCTATGTCCCCAACGCCGAGTCCCTCGCGGCTCTCAAGGCTCAAGGCAAGGATGTGCGGGTGCGGGTCTACTTCGGATCCTGGTGCCCGGCCTGCTCGCGCTCGGTGCCCCCCCTGCTCAAGGTGGTCGAGGCCCTCGAGGGGTCGAAGGTCGAGTTCGAGTTCTACGGCCTGCCCAGCCCCTTCGGTGACGAGCCCGAGGCCAAGAAGGACGACGTCAGCAGCGTGCCCACGGGCATTGTCTATGTCGATGGCAAAGAGGTCGGCCGGCTGCGCGGCGGCCCCGCCTGGCGGGTTCCGGAGCTCACCATCGACGACATCGTGAGCGGTCGTTACAAGGGCTGATCACACGCAGGTCTCTCGCGGCGTCTTCCACGCCACGAAAAAGCGCCCGGCCTTGGCCGGGCGCTTTTTGTATCTGGCCGCGAGGGGCCGACTAGGTCCGGCGGCGCATCAGCAGCGTGGCGGACCCCAGCAGGAGCAGGATCAAGGCCACCAGCCCGAGGGTGCCGAGGGTCGGAATCTCGAGGACGCTGGCCTGGGCCACGGTGGTGATGGTCGAGGCGTTGTTGCCGGTCATGTCGTCCGAGTTGGCGCCGGTCACCGTCGCCGTGTTGACGATCGGTCCCTCGCCGTCAACGGTCACCGTGATGTTGCAGATCGCGTTGCCACCGGCCATGACGGTACCGACATTCCAGGTCCAGGGCGGTACGTTGAGGGCGCCGCAGTCGTCGGAGACGTAGGTCACCTCCGCCGGCAGCATGTCCGTGACCACCACGTCGGAATCGTCGTCCGGGCCGTTGTTGGTGACCTCGAGGGTGTAGACCAGGGTGCCGCCCGGCATCACCGTGCCGCCGGAGTCGTCGCTCTTGGTGATCTCGAGCTCCGATTCGCCGCCGCAGGTGGCGATGCGGACGTCGTCGATGTACATGCCCATGCGGTTGACCACGCTGGTGGCGAAGAGGCGGAACTCGATGGTGACGCTCGCCAGTCCGGCATAGGCCGACAGGTCGGCGCTTTCGGTGACGAAGCCGGTGGCGGCGGTGGTGCCGATGCTGAAGACGGTGTCGCCGTTGACCAGTACCTCGCCCATGTCGAAGCTCACGAAGACCTCGTACCAGTTCTCCCAGGTGAGCTCGATCGGCGCGCTCAAGGAGCTGAAGTCGAAGGTCTGGCTGAGGATGCTCTCGGCGTTGGCATTGTCATAGCAGCCATCGAGATTGTTGGCCCAGACGTTGGAGCCAGAAGGTGCTGCCGCCGGTTCCGGTCGCGGCGGCATGTCGCAGTTCTCGAACACCCCGGTGACGATGGCGCCGCGCTCCCAATCGGCGCCGGCCGAGAGGGCGAAGCCACCGCCGTCGGCCTCGAAGTCGCTGAAGTAGAAGTCGGTCGGCGAACCGGTGGTGCAGACGATGCCGCCGTCGTCCGACCCGCTACCGGGCTGATCGCTGTTGCCGGCCGCATCGGCGGCCAGCTCGGCGCGCTCGGCAGCCGTCTGGGCGGTCGCTGGCAGGGTGAGGAGACAGGCGATGGCGAGGACGATGGCTACCGTCCGCAGTACTTTCCAATGATTCATGGAATGGCCCCTTCGTGGTTCCGTTTCGCTCGAAGGTCCGGTGCGGCGCAGCGCCGACCGTCAAACCCGCGAAGATCTCTCTTAGTTTGAGTGCGATGCTCTCAAACCGATCGAAGGCTGTCAATCGGCGTAAGTCTTTGACAACGAAGGGATACTTCCCGAATCAGATATGTTTTAGACCTGTAGTCATTCTGAAATTATGGCGAGCGGATCGCGGCCGCCATTGTGCCAGCTCGCCGTCGGCGATTGCAGCTCGCCGACGGCCGCGAAGCGGCTGAGTCCGAGCTCCGTGAGCCGGTGGCGCAGGGCCCAGGCCTGCGGCCCCGCGAGGGCTGCACCCTGCAGCTTGCCGCGCCAGGGCCGGAGGCTCTCGAGGCCGTCGGCGAGCTCCTGCAGCGGATGAACTCGCACCGCCCGCTGGCCGGGACTGGGAAGAAAGGTCGCCTCCGGCGCGACGATCACGGTGCCGGCGGCGGGATCGAGGTCGGCCTGGAAGAGACCTCGCAGGGTCGCCGTTTCACGCCACTGGCGGACCGTGGCGGCGGCTTCCAGGGCAGGTCTGCCGGGCGGCCATTGGCGAGCTCGGCGAGCCAGCTCGCGGCCCAGCCGTTGCGCCAGATCGCGGCCGTCACCGGTGCAGAAGACGGCCGAAATCGACAGGCATCCACGCTGGTCGAAGAGGGCGATGTCGCGGCCGCGGCCGCGAATGGTCGCTTCCTTGGGCGAAGCTTCGTCGATGATCGCCAGACTGGTCTTGGGGCCGTAGACGTGGGTTTTGCCGGGTGCCCGCCGCGCGACGTCGGCGGTCGCTGCCTCGTCGCCATAGATCAGGATTCGACCGACGCGCTCGAACAGCGGTGCTTCGATCTCTGGATCGCCGCCTTGCCAAACAGCGCTGGCCGTGGCCTGGCCCAAGACCGGCAATCGACGAATCAGGCTCGCCAAGAATGCGGCGGTGAAGTGCGGCTCCTGACGCGGCGCCTTGAACAGCGCCGGCCGGCCGAGGGCGAGGGCCGGCAGCAGGGTCTGCACGACCAGGGCCGGTAAGTTTCCGGAGAGGATGACCAGCGCCGGATCGAGCGGTGCGGAAAAGTCTTGGGCGGCGGCGAAGGTGGTGGCGGCGACTTCTCTCCGGGCGCCGCCAAGAACCGCCTCGAGGGCGGCGTCGAGGCCTGGCGGAGAAAGACCGGTCGCCCTGGCGAGGGGGTCGGCGAGTCGGCGTCGCTCGGCGGAGCCGGGATCGCGAAAGCTCTCGACGGTCTGATCCCACGCCGTCAGCAGGCGGTCGCGGTCGAGGCCGCGCAGGGCTGAGCCGTGGCGGGCCAGTTCGCTGGCGAGGTCGGCCGGGGAGGGCGCCGTCACCGCCCCTGCCAGAGGCCGTAGAGGTGGCCGGCGGGATCGCGGAAGCGCGCGAAGCGCCCCTGATCCGCGATCTCTTGGGGAGCCAGCTCGGTTCGTCCGCCCGCCTCTTCGATGGCGGCCAGCGCTTCCTCGAGGCTGCCGCGGTGGAGATGGATCACCACCAGCGGTTGCGGCACGGCTTGGTGGTCGGCGGTGATGCCGCCGCCGGGCCCGTGGGGAGGACGTAACTTTCGATACTCACCACCCTGGTGTTCGACGGCGGCGCTGGACCAGCCGAAGGCGGCGCGAAAGAAGCGTGCCGTGGCGGCCGGGTCGGGCGATGGAATCTCGAAGTGGCCGAAGCTGGCTTCGATCATCCGAGAAGCTCCTCGACGGTCAGGGAACAGCCGCGCAGCTCGGCGCCCTGGGCGCGGCCGACGAGGCGCAGGCCGTCGCCGTCGTCGGTGCCGAGGTCTTCGGTCATCAGGTGCACCGCCGAGCCCAGGTTGGCGAGGTCGAACAGGGTGATCAGTCCGGTTTCGCCGGCGGGGACTTCCTCGAGGCTGATCGGATCGAGGAGCCGCCAGCGCACCCAATGGGGGGCGCCGAAGGCGTCCGGGTCGCCACCCTGAAGGGTGCCGGTGTAGAGCTGGCTGGTGAGCTCGGTCATGCCGTATTCACCGACGATGCGGCCCCTTGGAATGCCGAGGAAGGCTTCCAGCTGCTGGTGGAGCTCCTGACGCGAGACCTCCCGCGCTCGCCCCTTGAAACCGCCGGTCTCGAGGACAGTGCTGCCGACCGGCAGGCGGAAGCGGAGGTTCTGCTTTTCGAGCGCCTCGGTGAGGTGGGCGAGGGCGAAGGTGGTGGCGAAGAGGAAGGCCGGCCGGCGGTCGCGCTGGCGGGCGCCGAGCCAGGAGCGGGCGACCTTGAGATTGAGGCGTTTCGGCCCGAAGGCGGAGACACTGCCCTCGGTGCCGTGGTGCTCGAGCACGTGGCGGGCCATGAAGGCCAGGCTCGAGTCCTCGAGATCGGGGACCAAGGACAGCATCACCGGCCGCTCCCGGGTGGGCAGACAGAAGGCCGGGAAGGCGGCGTCGATGGCGCGCCGGTAGAGGTCCGGGTAGGGGTGGTGGTGGACGCTGCGCTCCTCGCCCTCCGAACCGCCGGTCGTACCGCTGCTACGGAAGACCGCCTGGGGCTCGGCGGTGGCGAGCTCGAGGCTGCGAAATGCGCTCGCCGGAATCGCCGGCACCTGGCGCCAGGACGGCAGCTCTCCGGGCCGCGCGCCCCGTTCGTCGCAGAGGCGGCGATAGGGCGCCAGGCGTTCGTATTGGAAGGCGAAGGCAGCCTGCGCCAGGATGTCGAAATCGCCCTTGGCGGGATTTGCGATGAAGGCCTCGATGGCGGCCTTGGGGGAGTCGGTCATGGAGGTGTTTCTCCGCGTCGTGTCGAGGGCTCGGAGGGCACTTGCGACGAGCCGGCAGGATCGTAACAGGGGATGAGGAGAGAGCTGCGCCGATTCTCGCCGCCCTGCTACGATCGGGCGCGCAAGGTTCAATTTTCGATGGATTTGGCTGGGAGGCTCACCCGTGGCGGATTCCGGTAGCTCGATGGCAAGGCGGCTGTTCTCGATCTGCGTGCTGATCATTGCGGTGACGGTGCTGATCGGGGCTCTGGCGCTGTGGTTCCTCAACCGCCCCCAACCGACCGGTGACGTCGTCGGCGAGAGCCTGCAGCGCAGCGCCAGCGCCCACAACCGACTGCAGCGGGAACGCCTCGATCGCTTGTCTCTGATCGCCCGTTTGCTGGCCGAGGACCAGCCCTTGCAGCAGGCCTTGGAGGTCGACGACGGGGACGCCATGACCGGTGGTCTCGAGACCCTGCGGGCGCGCCTGGGATTCGATCTCGCCCTGATCACCGACCCCCAGGGGCAGGTCCTGGCGCGCAGCGACGGCTCGAGCACGGCCCTCGGGGCGGCGGCTCGCTCGCTGCTCGAGGCGCCGGCGGTGGAGGACGGCGTCACCGGCTACTGGGAGCAGGGTGGATTGCTCTACTACGCCGCCCGCCAGCCGGTGGTGGCGGACTTCGACCTCGTCGGCTTCGCCGTCGCCGCCTTCGCCGTCGACGACCTCCTCGCCCTCGAGATCCAGCGCATCGGTGGCTCCCATGCCGCCTACTACAGCCGCTCCGCCGTCGGCCCCGAGCTGGTGGGGGCGAGCAGCCAGCGCTTTGCCCTCGGACTGCAGGGACAGGTCGGCGGTCTGGGCGGCCCGGGCGGTGAGCTGGGGCGCGTCCTGAGCGACGGAGAGGCCTATCCCAGGGCTTCCTGGAGCCTCGACGGAGCCCCCTGGGAGGCCACCTTGACGCCCCTTCTCGACGCCGCCGGCGAGCCCGCTGGCGCTCTGGCCGTGCTCTCTCCGGTGGCGCCTCCGCCGGGCGGCCGCTGGTGGCTGCCGGTAGCCGCCATGGGCGCCGCCGGGCTCCTCGCCCTGCTGCTCGCGGCGCCGGCCGTGATGGCCCTGGCTCGCAGTGGCGCGACCCCCGCCAAGCGCCTGGCGGAATCGCTCGAGATCGCGGCCCGGGGAGACTATGAGCAGCGCATCGACAGCCGCAAGGCGGGCGCCCTGGCGCCCCTGTCCGTTGCCCTCAACGGTCTGCTCGGCGATCTCCGGGAGCGGCGCTCCCTGGAGGCCGTCGGCGCCACCCTCAGCCGCCCGGCCGGGTCCGGTGAGGCGGTGGCGGCGGCGCGGGCGGAGAAGGTCGTCTTGCTGGGGGTGGATTTGCGCGGCAGTGCCCCGGGGCTCGACGCCCAGGAGGTGCTCGACGGTTTGAATCAAGACCTGCGGCGAGTTGCCGGCGCGGTGCGCGGCAGTGGTGGCGTCTTCATCGGCAACCTCGGGGCGCGAGCCCTGGGTGCGTTTCGCGGCGATGATGCGGCCAAGGCGGCCTTCGCCGCCGCCACCGAAGTCCTCACCGCCTTGACGGCGAAGAGCAACGCCTTCGATGAACGGGAGCCACCGGCCGTCGCCCTGGCGGCGGGCAAGGTGACCTCCGGCCCCGGGGCGCTGGCCGGCTGTGAAGGTCAAGCCCTGGCCGGCGTGCCCTTGCGGCTTCTCGACAGTCTGCTGCGCGAAGCCGATGGGGGCGAGGTGCTTCTCGACCGTCAGGTCAAGGGGCGCCTCGAGGAGCACCTCTCAGCCCTCGGGATCCAGCCCGCCGAGCGCCGCGGCGTGCTCTCGCCGCAGCCGTTGGCCGCCCTTTCCCTCGCCGCGGTCTCGCCGCTGGCCGGTGAGGGCGAGCGGCCGGCCGCCGATCTCGGCCCCGGCGACATCTTCGGCCAACGCTTCGAGATCTTGCAGGCCGTCGGCTCGGGACCGGCGAGCGCGGTCTACCGGGCGCGCGACCGCGAGCTCGGTGAGCTGGTCGCCCTCAAGCTCTACCGGCCGGCGGGATTGACCGACGTCGCCCAGTTCGAGCGCCTCGACAGCGGCCTGCAGTCGGCCCGCAAGCTCACCGGCGAAGCGGTGGCGCGAACCTACGACTTCGGGGTTGCCGACGGCCTCGCCTACCTCGCCCGGGAGTGGATCTATGGCGTGCCGATGGCGGATGTTCTGGGTCGCATCGAGGCCTTGCCGCCGGCGGCGGCGCTGCGCGCCGCACGGCTGCTCGCGGCGGCCCTCGAAGAGGCCCATGGGGAGGCCTTGGTCCATGGCCGACTGACTCCGAGCAATGTCTTCTTCGAGCCCAATGGCAGGGTGCGAGTGACCGATTTCGGAGTTTCCCTGGTGGCGGGATCGACGGTCGAGGTGCCGGAAGGGCAAGCCATCGACGCCCGCAGCGACGTCTACTCGGCGGCCGCCATCGTCTACCGGCTGGCGGCCGGTGACTGGCCGCCGAAGGAGGCGCCGCCGGAGCCCGACGGCCAGCTCCCGGGAACCTTCGCGGAGGTTCTGGTGGCGGCCCTGCGCCCGGAGCCCGGCGGTCGTCCCGCCTCCGGTCGCGAGCTGCGGAGCGAGCTCGCCGCGATTCGTCTGTGAGCGCGATCCAATCTCGGCCCCGGCCGAGCGCAAGCTTTCGCCCGCTGACGGGTTGCATAGGGCGTGGTGGTCGCTGAGTCCTTACCCGCCGAGCTCTCGGATCCCGATCGCGAGATTCTGTCGCGCGTTGCCGCCGGCGACGCGGAGGCCTTCGGGAGCCTTGTCGAGCGCCATCAAGAGCGCCTGTTGCGGCTCTGTGAGCGCATGCTCGGCGATGTCGAGGAAGCCCGCGACGTCACCCAAGAGGTCTTTCTCAAGGCTTACGGCAAGGCCGGTCGGTTCCAGCCCCGCGGACAGGTCTTCACCTGGCTCTACCGCATCGCCGTCAACCACTGCTTGAATCGGTTGCGGCGCAAGAAGGTGGTGCAGTTCCTGCGCCTGGCACCGGCGGCGGACGAAGCCGCCGGCCGTGGTGAGACGGCCCTCGATCCGGCCTCGCCGCTGGCCGATGCCGGTGAGCAGCTCGAGACCCGCGAGCGCTGGCGGCAGGTGCGCCGGGCGATCGACGCCCTGCCCTCGGGACAGCGGTCAGTGGTCATCCTGGCGCGCTTCGAAGGGCTCGCCTACCGCGACATCGCCGAGGTTTTGGGGATCACCCGCGGGGCGGTTGAGAGCCGACTCTTCCGCGCCATGCGAACATTGGAAAAGGTGCTCGACGGTGAGAGCCTCGAGCCGGAAGGAACGCGATCATGAAAGAGCACAAACCCACCGAGCCCTGGCGGCGAGAAGAGCTGTGGCGCTGGATTCACGGCGAGCTGTCGCCGCAGCGGGAGCGCGAGCTGCGCCGGTTGGCGGAAGACGACCCCGCCCTGGAGGCCGAGCGGCAGCGCTTGGAGAGGTTGTGGAGCGGCCTCGAGCTGCCGCCCCCGGCGGCCGTGCCGGTGGGCTTCAAGGGGCGAGTCCTGGCCCACTGGGAGAGCCGCCATCGGCCTCAGCCGTTGCCGCGCTGGGTGCGGGCCGCCGGAGCCGCGGCGCTCGCCGGCGGCATCTTTCTCGGCGTCGGCGTCGGCGCGCTGCCGGAGGAGGTTGCCGAGGACTCGGCCTATGTTCTCGAAGCCGATGGCGGACTGGCCGAAGACTACTGGCAGCTCCTGGCCGAGCTCGGCGAGGGCGACCGCGGGTGAAGCGATCCTGGCTGGTGCTCGTGCTGTGCCTTTCGCTGGGCGTCAACCTGGGGATTCTCGGAACCCTGGCGGCGGGTCGCTGGAATCGCGACAAGCCGCCGCGGGAACGCGCCGTTCCGCAGTTCGAAGACGCCGCCCGCCAGGCCCACCGGCGTCTCGATCGGTTGGCCGAGGCCCTCGATCTCGTTGGGGAGGATCGCGAGCGCTTCATCGCTCTGCAGCGTCGGCTTTTCGAGGAGTCCTTCGAACGCCGGCTGCGGCGGCGCGAGCTCGACCGCGAGCTGCGCCGTGAGCTGACCGCGGCGCAGCCCGACCGGGCTCGCGTCGAGGGTTTGATTCGGGAGCTGGCCGAAGGCTTCGTCGCATCCGAGACGGTGACCGCCGAAATCATCCTCGAAAGCCGCCTCCTCCTCGGTCCCGAGAAAGAACGCGCCTACCTCAAGCTGCTCGGCCGGATCCGCTCCCAGGGGCAGCGCCCGTGGCAGCGCCGCGGCGCTGTCCGAGAGCAAAAAATGACCCCACCGTAAGGGTGGGGCTTGAAGGAGGGATGAGGGAGAAGGAGACTGTTTGTGTCACGTCCTGTCCCTACCAATTCCTACGGAGCCGGTTGCGAAAGAGTTTGTGAAGAAAACGGCGAAGGGCTCGATTTCTGCCTTCGTCGGTCTCGCCGTGGCAGGACCCCGACGGGCTGGGGACCACGGATCACGGCACACTCGACGTCCAAGACGTGGCGTCGCCGCTTTCGAAGCCGTCGGCGAAGATGTCGCCGGTCGATGGCGCGGTGGTCAACTTCAGCTCCACGGTGTCGATATCCCGCCCGGCGAAGGTCGAAATCCCCAGGCTGAGGCGGCCATCCCAGGGGTCGCCGAAGAAGTCGGTGATATCCAGCGGGCCGAGGACCGACGTGTCCGAGTCCAAGAACTCGAGGGTGGCTTGGGTGACGGTGACTGGGAACTGGGAGTCCAAGGTGTCGCTGATGCCGATCTCGACGCAGGCGGCATCGAGCGGGGTGCCGGTGTCGGGATCGGTGAATCCCTCGGGGAAGAGATCGTCGTCCCCGGCGGAGGTGATCGTGGTGACGGTGCTGCCGTCTGGGCCGGGACCGGTTTCCGACTCGAAGACGAAGGGGGCGGTGCCGTTGACATAAGGATCGAGAAACTCACTGAGGCCGTCGAAGAGGACTTGGTTGTCGTCGGTGCCGCTGGTGTGCGGAGACAAGCAACGAAAGACCTCGTCGATCAAGGCGCCGAGCTGATGCTCGAAGCTGTAGATGTCGCCATCGAAAGTGGTGCTGCCGAGCGCTGCGGTGGGTTGAAGGCGGTGAATCGTTGGCTCGGCCGCCGCGGCCCCGCGAGGTGCTCCGAGAACGAGGACAGCAGCGATGGCGAGGAGCAGCGGAGCGCCGGCGAGATAGCGACCGGGGGCCGGCCTACCGGGGGCCGGCCGACCGGGGGCCGGCCGATCGGGGTCTGGCCTTCTGTGGGCCGGCCGCTGGCACCGACCAAAGAGTGAAGAGAAACGGCTTCTCGGAATGGACATGGGCAGCCCTCCAGGGACGAAAATCAGAGATTCCCTTCGGTCGGTTGCCAGTCCGAAGGGTGAATTGATTAAGTCTGATGGAATGCTGACAGTCGGGCGAGAAAAATCCATCGGTGTTTACGCCCATCCCGCTTGGGCATTTACCCCTGTCCGATGGCTGGTTGGAGTGTCCCGTGGCGGCGCCGCGGGCTTCCGCCGAGGGGCGGCTCTGCGGTCGAAGGGTGCCCTGGATCTGCTCGCCCTGGTTGCGATCTCCGGCTCGCTCGCCGTCCCGACCTTTGGGGCGCCGTTGCAGGCCGAGGAGGAGCTCCGTCGGTGGCATCTGCGCTTTGGCGACGATCCGAGCTGGTCCCATCCCGATCTGGTCTTGGATCCAAGTTGGCACCAGGTCTCGGTTCCGGGGTCGGCCCTGCAGGTCTACCGTCAGTTGCGCGACCAGGGGGCCCCGGGGGTGCCGGACCGGACGCCCTTCTATGTTTGGTATCGCACCCGCTTCGTAACGCCTCCGGATGCCGGCGATGCGCCCCTCGGGCTCTTCTTGGGACGCCTCGAAGACGTCGATCAGACCTTTGTGAACGGCCTGCGGGTCGGTTGGGAAGGGCTCTTCGATCGCTGGCCGATTCCCGACAAGGCCCGCGGTTACCCGGTGCCGCCGGGAGCTCTCGCGCCGCCCGGTGAGAGCAACGTCCTGGCGGTGCGAGTCCAGCTTTGGTCGTCATCCGGCGGCATGGTTGCCGATGTTCCGTTCGTCGCTCCCCGATGGCGGGTCATCGAACGTCGAGAGCAGCTCGATCGGCAATCGGTCGTGATCGATGCCGGCCTGGTCGCCGCCAGTGCCTCGAACCTCGTGCTGTGGCTTGGCCTGTGGTTCTTTGGACAGCGCAATCGGGAGCATGTCCTGCTCGGTTGGGTGCTGGTCACCATGGTTGCCATGCAGGCCCTCGAAGGGTTGGGCTGCTACTTCGTCGCACGCTCTTTGGACCAGGCCTTCGGAGCCACAACGGGCCTTGCCGCGACTCCGGTGAGCGAGATCTATCCCTTTGTCGGCCTACCGATCTGGACCGCGGGCGTTATCTTTGTGCTCCACTATCTGTGGAGCTTGGTGGGCAAGGCGGCGGACCGCTGGCTGTGGGGGCTCGATGCTCTCCTGGTGGTCGGCTCTCTCGCCACCCTGGCGGCACCCGGTGAGAGGCTCGGGATCCAGATCTTCCTGGCATCCCAGGCGGTCGCCGTGGTCGGGGCGCTCTTGCTTTTTCTGCCGGCGGCACTGCGCTCACGGCGGGCCGGGACGCCCGGGATCACCGCCGTTGCGACAGGCTTCGCCATTCTGACCGTCGGTGGCCTCTTCTATGGCTACTCGTCCTACCAGCCGATTCTGAACCGCGCCGTGACGCGGGCGTCGATGGTGGTCTTCGCCATGACCCTCTTGATCGCCTTCGCCCAGCGACATCGCAGTCTCCGGTCACGGGCCGATCACCTCGGAATGCAGCTCGTCGACTCGGCCGATCAGGTGCAGTCGCGGGTCGCCCGTGACCTCCACGATGGGGTCGTCCAGCGCTTGGCGGCCCATGGTTTGTCCCTGCGCCATGCGGTCCGGCAGCAGAGCTGGTCGACGGTGAGCGGCGTGATCGACGAGCTCGGCGGCACCAGTGACGAGGTGCGGGCGGTGGTCCACGAGCTGCGGCCGGCGTTGCTGCAGCGATTTGGCCTGCGCGCGGCGATCGTCGCGCACTGCGAGGAGGTGGCACGAGCCGAGGCGGTGGAGATCGAGGTGGTGACGGGGCCGGCTGCGGACTTCGCGGCGGAATCGGCGGCGCCGAGGCACCAGGGCGAGGCGGCGGTCCGCGAGCTGCCCGCCCTCTCGGCGGCGGCCGAGGTTCATGTCTTTCGCATCGTCCAGGAGGCCTTGAACAACTCGATTCGCCATGCGGGGGCGGGTCGGATCCGGGTCGAGCTGCAGGTCGACCCGGCCGGAACCCTGGATCTCGCCATTGTCGACGACGGTCAGGGAATCACTCCCCATCAGCGGCAGACCGGCGGCCTGGGGCTGTCGATCATGAAAGAGCGGGCGATGTTGATTCGCGGTCGCTTCGAGCTCCTCTCGAGACCGGGGGGTGGCACGGCGATACGGGTTCGAGGAGTCCAGCCATGAAGCCCATTCGTTTGCTGCTGGCGGATGATCATGCCTTGTTCCGCCAGAGCTTGTGCACCGTGCTCGCGGCCGAGGCGGATCTCGAGGTGGTCGGTGAGGCCAGCGCCGAGCGGGAAGTGCTGGCGCAGGTGGCGGCGCTCGAGCCGGACGTCCTCCTGCTCGATGTGGCCTTGGGCCCGGGAGACGGCCTGAAGGTCGCCGCGGCGCTGCGCCAAGGGCGCTTCAGGCCGCGCGTTCTGATGGTCTCGATGCACGACCAGGAGCGCGTTGTCGAGCAAGCCTTGGCGGCGGGTGCCGATGGCTATGCCCTCAAAGAAGACAGCATCGAGGATCTCGTCTACGCGATTCGTAGCGTCCACCGCGGTGGGCGCTACGTCAGCCCGACTCTGCTACGGGCTTGGAAGTCCGATGCGGCGCGGGACCGACCCCGCCTGCGCGGTGAATCCCGTCGCCGGGAGCTCACCGAGCGCCAGCGCGAGATCTTGCTGCTGGCTGCCGAGGGCAAGACCAATCGTGAGATCGCCGGCGAGCTCGGCATTCGACAGAAGACGGTCGAGAACCACCGCGCCAACATCGCCCAGCAGTACGGTTTGACGCGCGCGGTCGACTACGTGCGCTACGCCATCCGCAAGGGCTGGATGGAAGCCTGAGGAGAGGCTCGCTAGCAGGCTGCTGAAAAAGTCGCATGGCGACTTATTCAGCGCCTGCTGTTTGTTTCAGGGGCGCTGAATAAGTCGCCATGCGACTTTTTCAGCAGCCTGCTAGCGAGCCTCTCCTCAGGCTTCCATCCAGCCCTTGCGGATGGCGTAGCGCACGTAGTCGACCGCGCGCGTCAAACC
>JBCCHV010000063.1 GCA_039028635.1 Acidobacteriota bacterium | reverse complement strand
GGGGGCTAAAGGCGCCCCCCTCAGGCCTGCGCGGCCCGGCGACGCACATGTCGTGCGCCTTCACCCCAATCCAGGGCGGCCCCGTCCTCGACGGCTTTGCCGCCCCCTCGCCCGCTGGGCTCGGGGTCCCACGCGGGTCGGAAGTCCTCAAACCTGATCTTTTCCAGCGCTGCTAGCTGTCTGTTTCGAGAGGGGCTACGCGACCCTGACTGCGCGTCCCGCTCCGGCCCAAGAGGCGCGGTTCTTGGGCCTCCCTCTCCCGTCGCGGCGGCTACGCCGCCGCCGGGCGGGGGGCGCCCAGCCTTCTCGGGCCCGAAAGCAGGTTGCCGACGAGTTTTTCAGCAACCTGCTAGCTCGGCGGAGACTCCCTCAGCGCGGCTGGACGGCGGCCACCAGCAGGTCGACCACCTGATCTATGGAGACGTCGGAAGTGTCCACTTCGCGGTAGCCCTCACCGAGGGTGAGGGGAGAGTCCTCGCGCTCGGCATCGCGACGGTCGCGGCTCGCCATCTCGGCGGCCACGGTCTCCAGGGTGACCTCCTTGCCGGAGTCCCGGAGCTGGCGCCAGCGGCGCTGGTGGCGGACGTCCGGGCGCGCCGTCACGAAGAACTTGTGGGGTGTCTCCGGGAAAACCACGGTGCCGATGTCGCGCCCTTCGAGCACGCCGCCGCCGCGGCGACCGCAGACCCGCTGCAGCTCCACCATGCGCCGTCGCACCTCGCTGTAGGCTGCCAGGCGAGAGCTGGCGGCCCCGACGGCGGGCGTGTAGAGGGCACCACCAACGTCTTCGCCGGACAGCAGAATGGCGACCTCGCCGTTGTCCCGCGGCTGCAGCACGACGTCGGCGGCCAACGCCACCTCGACGGCGCGGGCGCGGTCGTCGGGATCGATTCCGGCGCGCAGCACCGCCAACGCCAGAGCGCGGTACATGGCGCCGGTGTTGAGATAGGGAATGCCGAGGCGCTCCGCCAACCGACGCGCCACCGTGCTCTTGCCGACCCCGGCGGGGCCGTCGATCGCGACCACCAGGCTCATCGCTTCTTGGTCGCTCCACCGCGCGGCTTCGAGCCCGCCGGCCCGCCACCTCGCCGGCCTGCAGGCCGGCCCGGACGACCACCGCCGCCTTGACCTCCACCGCGCGTTGGCCGGCCGGCGCCGGAGCGCCCCCCGGCCGGGCCTCCACGAGGTCCCTTGGGCGCCCCTTTCGAGCTCGGCCGGAAACCGGCCTTCGCTCCTCCGCCCGGCTTTGGGCCGGGTCCCGTCTTGGCCGGGCCCTTCCTGGCTGGACCACTGCCGGCGGATCCCTTCCTCGCCGGGCCTTGCCTGCCGGGGCCACTCCTGGCCGGGCCTTTCCTAGCCGGGCCACTCCTGGCGGAGCCTTTCCCGGCCGGGCCTTTCCTGGCGGCAGCACCCTTCTTGGTCGGTGAGCTCTTCTTCGGCGTCGGCTTGAGCAGCGCCGCCACCTCACGTTCGGTCAGCGGCCGCAGCTCTCCCGGCGCCAGCGTGTCGTCGCGCAGGGTGCCGATGGCGACCCGCCGCAGCTTGCCCACCGGATGCCCGATGCGCTGGAACATCTCGCGGATCTGGCGCGTGCGACCCTCGCCGATCTCGACCGTCCACCAGCTGTTGGTCGGCGCCTTCTCGCCGGGCCGGCGCTGGGTCCGGCGCCGCTCGATGCGCGCCGGCGAGGTGCGCTTGCCATCGAGCACGATGCCTTCGCGCAGGCGATCCACTGCCGATTCCTCGGGAAAACCCTTGACCTTCACTTCGTAGGTCTTGGTACAGCCGTAGCGCGGATGGGCGACCCGCTGGGCGAAGTCGCCGTCATCGGTCAACAGCAGCAAGCCCTCGGTGAGAAAATCGAGCCGCCCGACCGGCACCAAAGCCTTGCGCAGGTCCCGCGGCACCAGCTCCATCACCGTCGGTCGCCCTTCCGGATCGGCGACCGTCGACATCACCGCCCGCGGCTTGTTGAGCACAAGGTAGCGGTCCGGGGTCGGTGCGGCGATGCGCTTACCGTCGACTTTGATCGAGTCCTTCTCGGCATCGACCCGCACGCCAATCTCGGCGACCTTGCCGTTGACCGTCACCCGACCGGCAACGATCAGCTCTTCGGCGCCGCGCCGCGACGCCACCCCTGCCCGCGCCAAAATCTTCTGCAGCCGCTGCTCGCTCATCCCTCCGCTCCCCCGCCGGCGGCCGCTTTCGGCTCGTCGGTCTCCCGCTCGTCGCCGTCGGTGTCCGGCTCATCCGGTGCGTCGGCCTGCTCGTCGAGCTCCGCCGCCGCTTGCAGAATGGTCTCCTCGCGATCGCCGCCGGCGAGGCCGGGATCGGCCGGAGCTTCCTCCGGGATCGCCAGCATCTGAGCGTCCTCGAAGTCCTCGAGGGGCGGCAGGTCCTTCAGGCTCTTGAGGCCGAAGTGAACCAGGAACTCCCGGCTGGTGCAGTAAAGGAACGGCTTGCCCACCACCTCTTTGCGGCCGGCGATCCGCACCAGCCGCTTCTCGAGCAGGGTCTTGAGCACGCCGGAAGGGCTCACCCCGCGCAGCTCCTGGATCTCAGGCCCGGTGACCGGCTGCCGGTAGGCGATGATCGCCAGCGTCTCGACGGCCGCCATCGACAGCTTGCTGGCTCCGGTCACTTCGAAGAACTTGCGCAGCCAGCCGTGCAGCTCCGGCCGAGTCACCAGCCGGACGCCGCCGGCCACCTCTTCGAGCATCACGCCGCCGCCGTCGCCGCTGAATCGCTCCAGCACCGTCGCCAAGGCGATCTCCGCCTCGTCGCGCTCGGCCTCGTCGAAAAGGGCGAGCAGGCGTTTTCGGGGCACCGGCTCGGAGGACACGAACAGCACCGCTTCGAGGGCTGCCTCCATCTCGCCTCGGGTGGTCATTCCTGCAGGCCCTCCAGCTCCTCCACCGCCAGCTCGCGGGTGGTGCGATAGATCAGGATCTCGCCGGCCTCGGTCTGATGCAGCCGCGCCAGATTGAGACGGGCCATCTCGAGCACGGCGAGAAAGGCCGCCACCACCTCGGCGCGGCAGGAGCGATCGCGGAAGTCGGCCAGCAGGTCGTAGGGGCGGCCGCGCGGGATGGCGTCGATCAGGCGCTGGAGCTGCGCCTTGACCGAAAACGACTCTCCGCTCAGCTTGTAGGGCGGTGGATTCTCGCGCTCGTAGCGATCGAAAACCGTCCGGAGGGCGCCCAGCAGGTCATAGAGGGAGAGATCTCCGAGGTCGATCTCGTCGTCCTCCTCTGGGTCGCGCACCAAGCGCAACGGCGCCGGCCGACGGGTCCAGATGCCGCGTCGCACCTGGTGCACCTCGGCGAGGGACTGGGCGACCTCCTTGAGGCGCTGGTACTCGAGCAAGCGCTGCACCAGCTCCTCGCGCGGATCCTCCTCCGGCTCTCCCGAGGAGCTCGGCGAGCGCGGCAGCAGCAGCTTCGACTTGAGGTGGATGAGCAGGGCCGCTTCGTAGATGTACTCGCCGGCGATGTCGAGATTGAGCTCTTCCATCAGGCGCAGGTACTCGTGAAACTGGTCACAAATGCGGGCCACCGGGATATCGGTGATCTCGACCTCGTTGATCTTGATCAGGTGGAGCAGGAGATCGAGGGGTCCCTCGAAAACCGGTAGCTGGACCTTCCAGGACTCCGGGAGCAGGCTACTGACCGCCGGCGCAGCGCTCATCGCCGCTCCTCCGCCGCGCGGCGGAGATTCCCGGCCGGTTCGGAGCACGGCAAGACGACCAGCACGACATCCGCAGACGAGATCACGAGATTCCTCGAGGGTAAATCAGGGGCACTCGGTCCGAGCGACCGGCGCGCGATGGCGCCATGATAGCCCATCCGAGGGTCCCGGCACAGCCCCGGAAAGGCCTTCTCCTAAAGCTGTGGAAGGGCCGGAAGGGGCTCGGTCAAGCCGCGCCAGAGACCGCGTGCTTTGGACCACACGGCGCGGCCGTTGCCGCGCGGAATCTCGCGCACCAGGGCGGCGGCGAGGGCTACCAGATTCCAGGCGATGAAGACCCCGCGCGCCAGCAAGCCGCGGTGGCGGCGCACAAAGACGGCGTTGCTGCGTCCCGTATGGAAGGTCTTGAACGGCGTGTAGCTGCCGGCCGTCGACGCCGCCACCTTGTGCCACAGGACGCTCTCCGGCACGTAGCGCAGGCGGTATCCCCGCCGAGCCGCGCGCTGGCACCAGTCGGCGTCGTCGACGTTGATGAAGTACACCGGATCGAGGGGACCGACCCGCTCCAGAACGTCACGCGGAATCAGCAGACAGCAGGTGGTGAGGTAGGAAACATCTCGCGACCGGCTCCAGCGCGGCCCGTCGGGCTCGCCGCGCCCCCATTCCTCGGTCACCGTCTCGCGCAGGCGCAAGCGACCGCCGGCGCACCACAGGCGATCGCGCGGCTCGGCATAGAAGATCTTCGGGCCGGCGGCGCCCACCTGCGAGTCGGTGCAGGCCGCCACCAAGGGCCGCAAGAAGCCTTCGGCGACCTCGACATCGGTGTTGATGAGCAGCACGAAACCGACATCCGGGTCCTCTAGGGCCTGTCGGATTCCCGCCAGGTTGCCGCCGGCGAAGCCCAGATTTTCACCGGTCTCCAGGATGTCGAGGTCGGGCCAGCGAGCCCGCAGGCGAGCGACGGAGTCGTCGCTCGAGCCGTTGTCGACCACCAGCCAGTCCATGGCGTCACCACAACGGCTGAGGGAGTCGAGGGTCTCGAGGGTATCGTCGGCACCGTTCCAGTTGACCAGGACCGCCGCGACCTTGGCGTCAGGCCGGCGCATCGCGGAACTGGCGGGCATTGTGCCGCAGCTCCTGCCACTGCACCGCCAGAGTGGCGAGCTGGAGCAATCCGGCAAAGGCGAACACCACCTTGTGGAGGCGCACCGCCGCCGGACCGCCCAAAAGGACGCTGGTCACCACCACCGCGAGCAACAGCAGGATGGTGATCGCCATCAGCCCGAAGAGACGCCGGCGAGAGCTTTCGACCGACCCCGCGGCGCGCAGCACCCGGCCGGTGCCGACGAGGTAGAACAGCACCCAGAAGTGCGGCAGCAGCAGCGCCGACACGGTCCCCAGGGTGAGCACGACGTGCTGATGGAGTCCCTCGAAGGGCAGCTCGACGCGATAGGAGTTCGCCGCCACGGCCACGAAGGCCAGCGTCGCCAGCACCGCCAAGGTCATCATGATGCGCTCAAATTTCATCGCGCGGATAGTAGCAGGCGGTTGCCGTCAGCCTTCGTGCCGGCGACGCCAGCGGGCGACGGCGGCGAGCCAGATCTGCGCTGCGTGGTGAGGCCGGTAGAGAGCCTCGAGACGGCGCCGGCCGGCGGTGCCGCGCCGGACGCCCTCGGCGAAGTCGGCGAGCACTTCGCGCAGGGCCGTCGCCAGGGCCGCCGAATCTTCCGCCGGCACCACCCAGCCGGTTTCGCCATCGACCACCACCTCGGGGATTCCCGAAACCCGGCTCGCCACCACCGGCAGGGAGGCCTCCATCGCCTCCAGGATCACCAGCGGCATGCCCTCGTAAATGGAGGGCACGACCAATGCCTGCGCCCGCTCCAGCAGACCGCGCACCTGGGCCGCCGAACGCCGGCCCAGAAACTCGACGCCCTCCAGCCCGAGGCGCTCCCGGCAGGCTTCGAGGGCCCCCCGGTGCTCACCGTCACCGGCCACCAGAAGGCGGCCTTCGAGGCCTTCATCGCGCAATCGGGCGAGGGCTTCGAGCAAGACTTCGACGCCTTTGCGCAGCCGCAGGCGGCCAACGAAGAGCAGCTCCCCGGCGTCGTCCCGACGGTCAGAGCCGGAGGGCTCCTCGCTCGCCACCGGCAGGCCGCCGGTGACGTTGGGGACCACCGACACCCGCTCGACGCCGTAGTCCTGGCGCAGCTCCTCGGCGGTGACCTCGCTGGGCGCCAGCACGACGTCCGCCGAGCGCGCCGTCCA
Organism: Acidobacteriota bacterium; assembly: GCA_039028635.1. NCBI lineage: Bacteria > Pseudomonadati > Acidobacteriota > Acidobacteriota bacterium. The sequence continues at coordinate 32,926 of JBCCHV010000063.1, read as the reverse complement.
GCGACCGAAGAGAATCTGGATCGGCGCTTTGAGCCAGCGAAAACGACGCTCGACGGCTCCGGGATAGCCCAGAGGTCGATCCCCGGCGGAGCGATCCACCAGCGGACGGACCGCCTGCCGCTCCCGGACGTAGGAGACCTGCTGCAGGGCCAGTAGGGTGATCCGTCGCCGGCGCAGGCGGCGAAACAGACGCACCGCCAGCACGGCCAGCGCTCCGTCCGATTCGTGCACCTGCACCACCGTTGGCCGGAATCTTCCCAGGACCCTCCAGGTCGCGGGTACGACGGACCACGGGAACAACACCTTCGGGCTCGCCCGCGGGCGCCCCAGGATCTCGACCTCGTGACCGAGCTGGCGCAGGGCCGCCGCCAGCTGCAAGACCTGCTCCCCGACGCCGGAGACATCCTGCGGCGGAAGGGTATTGGCGATCAGCAGAACGCGTTCGGCGCTCACCCTCCCTCCTCCCATGCCGCGAGGTCCCGATGCACCTTCGGCAGCCACTCCTCGACCAGCTCCCACGGCAGGTCCTGGAGCCCGGCTTGGCGGTCGCCGAGGAGCTCTCCCGGACCGCGTCGGGCGAGGTCCCGGCGCGACAGCTCGAAGCCGTCACGACATTCGGCGAACTCGGCCAAGCGGTTCGCCGCCGGCTGTGTCGTCGCGGCGCCGGCGAGGGCGAAGCACCACGACGCTCCCACGCCGCGGCCGACCCGGCCGCGCAATTGATGCAGCTGCGCCAGGCCGTAGCGCTCGGCGTCCTCGATGATCATCACCGTCGCCCGCGGTACATCGAGGCCGACCTCGATGACGGTGGTCGCCACCAGCAACCGCCGCTCGCCGCCGACGAAGGCGCGGGTCCGCCGGCGGCGCTCGTCCGCAGCCAGCCGTCCGTGAACCACGGAAACTCCGAAGGCCTCGAACTGGGCGGCGATCTCGGCGCCCTCGCGCGCGATGGCGGCGGCACCACGCCCATCGACCCGCGGCAACACCACGAAGCCCTGCTCGCCGGCCTCCAGGCGCTGCCGCAGATGGCGGTAGAAGCGCGCGCGATCGCTGCCCGAGCCCACCGCCGTCGTCACCGGGCGTCGGCCGGCCGGCAGCTCGTCGAGCAGGGAAAGCTCGAGGTCACCCCACAGGCCGAGGGCCAGGGAGCGGGGAATCGGCGTCGCCGTCATCGCCAGCCGGTGGACAGCATCGGGAAAGGCCCGCCGTTGTTCGACGCCGAAGCGATGCTCCTCGTCGATCACCACCAGAGCCAGGCGGGCGAAGGCGGTCGATTCCTGGATCAAGCTGTGGGTCCCGATGACCAGGTCGAGATCGCCCTCCGCCAAGTCGCGCCGCAGGCGCTCCGGCTGCGCGCTGCTGGACGTGAGGAGGCCGACCCGGCGGCGACCGCCGAGAAGTTGGTCGCAGGCTTGCCAGTGCTGTTCCGCGAGCAGCTCCGTCGGCGCCATCAAAGCTGCTTGGGCGCCACTCCGGGCCACCGCCTCGAGGGCGAGCAGCGCCACCACCGTCTTGCCGCTTCCGACTTCGCCCTGCAGCAGGCGATGCATCGGCCAGGGCCGGCCGAGATCGGCGAGGATCTCGTCGAGGGCGAGGGCCTGGGCGGTGGTCAGCTCGAAGGCGGGCAGCGAGGTGAGCTCGCTGCTCACCGGCGGCTGCACCGGCAGCGCCACGGCCTGCTGGCGCCGACTCCGGCGGCGCTGGCGCAGCTCCCGCTGCTGGCGCCAAAGGCGTTCGTAGACCACCCGCTGGTGAGCGTTGGTGGCCCGCTGGTTGAGCTCGCCGACGGAAAACCGGCCGCTCGGGCGGTGCAGCTCGCGCAGAGCCGAGGGAAGGTCGACGAGTGCGTGCCGCAGGCTGACCTCGGCCGGCAGGTCATCGGCCGGCAAGCTGCCGTCCAGCAGGACTTCGACCCACCCCGCCAGCACCGCCGGGGCGATGTCGCCATGGCGGCCATAAGTGGCCACGATGCCCTCCGGTGCATCGGCCGCCGCGATGACGGAGGGATTGAGCAGCTCGAGCTGACGCCCCTTCCGGCGCACTTCACCATGCAGCCGATAGCGGCGTTCCGGGTCGACTTGGCGAGCCAGGTAGGGGCGGTTGAACCAAACCACCGCCAGCTCTCCGGAGCTGTCCACCAGGCGGCCCCGAACCATCGTCCGGCGTCCCCGCAGGCGGATGGTCTTGAGACCTTCGAAGGAGCCTTCGACGGTGGCCGCCCGCCCGCTTTCCAGGTCGGCGACGGCACATCGGGTGCTGTGGTCGTCGTAGCGGTGCGGCAACCAGAGGAGGAGGTCGTGCGGTCGCCGCACGCCGAGTTGGCGGAGGGCCGCCGCCCGCACCGGCCCGACACCCGGCAGGTCTTCGAGCCTCGCGCCCCCCCGGGAGCGGCCGGATTCTGTTGCGGCGTCTGCCTCAGCCGACTTCGAGCTGGAGATTGATCACCCCGCAGCGCACCTCGTCGCCGGCCTTGATCTCGGCCGGAACGCCCTTCACCAAGCGGGTCTGGTTGACGAAGGTGCCGTTCATGGTGCCGATCTCTTCCGACAGATAGAGCTTGTCGTTGCGGCGGTAGATCTTGGCGTGGCGCCGGCTGATCGAGCGCTGGGTATCGATCGGCGCCAGATCGACGTCCGGGAAGATTCCGGTGACCGGATCCTTGCGTCCGATCATGGTCTCGGCCCCGGCCGCCAAGGGGAACTCCATGCCCGACTCGGCATGGCGCAGCACTTCGTGCTTGGAAACCGCCGCCGGCCCGGCCTCTGGGCTCGGCATCTCCGGGATCGGGCTCGACTCCGAGGTACCGAGGTACTCGCGCAACAGAGTGTCCGTCTCGCGCAGGCGGCGCGACAGCTTGCGCATCATGCGAACCCCGATCTCGGGGTTGTCCTTCAACATTTGATCGAAGGTCGAGCTGTCGATCTGCAGCAGCCGCGTGTCGCTCAGGGTGCGAGCCGAAGCGTTGCGCGGCAAATCCTCCAGGACCGCCATCTCGCCGAAGAAGTCGCCCTTCTCGAGCACCGCGACGCGGCGATCTTCGCCCGCCACCCGCTGCATGATTTCGACTTTGCCGTCCTGAATTATGTACATGTGCGTTCCGAGCTCACCTTCCGTGAAGATGAACGAATCGGACGCAAATTCTGCGGTGTAGTGAGCCGGCGCCGACTTGGCGCTCGTGGTCTTGAACTTCGCCTTGGTCATTGCAATCAAACCTCACCCAACAGCAACCGGCCCGCCGTCCCCTCCAGACGCGCCATCAATCCCAAAGGAAGAGTCCGATTCGGGGCGACGTGCCCACATTCGAGACCCCAAGCAATCGGCCATGGATACTCCGCCAGCGCGCCTTCGAGGCGAGAACTCCAGCGCGCCGCGGCGGATTCGCTCCGGCAGGTGACATGCCCCACGATCATGGCGCTGAGACATTCCACCCTACCGGAGAGGCGCAGGTGGGTCAACATTCGGTCGAGGCGATAGAGAGGCTCGTCGATCTCTTCCCAAAACAAGATGCTGCCGTCCAAGGACGGGAAATAATCGGTGCCCAACAAGGCGGTCAGCATCGACAGGCAGCCCCCCAGCAACGGCCCCTCGGCGATCGCCCCGGAACCGCCGACGGCAAGCTCGAGGGTCTGGGGATAGCGCCCCGCAAGGGCATCCAGGAGCGAGGCCTCCTCCGTCGGCGACAGGCCGCGGGCCAGATCCGCCGCCACCATCGGGCCGTGGAAGGTCACCCAGCCGAGGCGCTCGACCACCGACAATAGAAACGGCGAGAGGTCGGAGTAGCCGATGTAGGCGCGGGGGTGGCGGCCGAGAAGCTCCCAATCGAGGCGATCGAGCAGGCGCATCACGCCATAGCCGCCGCGGATGAAGAAGATCGCCGCCAGATCCGGACGGGCCGCCAAGCGATGAAAGGCGTCCAGGCGTTCGTCGTCACCGCCGGCGAAGAGTCCCTCGCGACGGTAGAGATTGTCGGCCAATATCGGCTCGAAGCCGAGCCGTCGCAGCGCCGCCAGGCCGCGATCGATGCGCTCGGCCTCGGCCGGCCCGGAGAGGGCCGCCACGCCGACCCGAGCTCCGGGCAGCACGGCAGGGGGCAAGCGGGCGCTGACAGCTCGGGGGGGCATGGGATTTGATCGCCTTACGGTGTCGGGGAGCCGGAGAGATCCGTAAGCCGAATCCTGTTCCCGTTCCGAAGAACGGGTGATGGTCATTCATCTGGAGCCGACGTTGCCATCGGCTTCGAGCAACCTACCCGGAGACGGCTCCACCGTAGTGGAAACGGGACGGACGGCCCGCATCGCCGGCTCCCTATTTGGTCTTGCTCCGCATGGGGTTTACCTTGCCTCGCACCGTCACCGGCGGAGCGGTGCGCTCTTACCGCACCCTTTCACCCTTACCCGGGCCGCGGGCCCGGGCGGTCTACTCTCTGCTGCACTATCCGTCGCGTCGCCGCGCCTCGCCGTTAGCGAGCATGCTGTCCGTCGGAGTTCGGACTTTCCTCCGGTCCCTCGCGGAACCGGCGACCATCTGGAGCTCTCCGGCTCCGCGACGATTCTATCAGTCGGTCGGGCTTCCTCAGCGCTCCGAGCTCTTGCGGCGCAGGCGCCCGAAGAGCCCTCGCAGGCCCTTGCCCTTGGCGCCTCCCTCGGGCGTCGGCGCCTCGCCATCGGGACGCAGCGCAGCGATGCGCGCCAGGCCGGCCTCGGCCTCGGGATCGCCCGGCATCCGCTTGAGGGCGGCGCGAAACTGCAGTCTCGCCTGCTCAAACTGGCCCATCTTCTCGTGCACCCGGCCGAGGGCGTTCCAAGTGTCGGCCTCGTTCGCCCCGAGCTCGATCGCGGTGCGGTAGCTCTCCGCCGCCCGCCGCAACCAATTGGGGTTCTTTTCCTGCGCCTCGGCCAGGGTCAGGTAGTACTTCGGCTTGGGGTCCGCCTGGACCGCCTGCTGCAACAGCTCGACGGCGAAGTGGAAGTCCTCTTCGGCGAGATACGCCTTGCCCTGGCGGTAATAGTTGGAGGCCAGCTCCTGCGATTCACCGTCGCGCACGTGACGGGTCGGGCGCGGATCGAGGGACGCCCCGATGCGCAGGTTGTAGCGGCTCCTGCGGTTGGGATCGCTGAGGGTCAGGTAAGCATCGGTAGCGCGCTCGAAGAGCAGCCAGAAGGCCTGCTCGCGGCCGGCGAGGTCGATGGTCTCGGCATGGCGCACGTGCACCAGCCGGGCCAGCCGATCGTAGGCGTCGTGGATCTCGCCGTCGTCGGCATCCTGATCGAGACCGAAGAGCTCGTAGTGGGTCATGCCCCCGGAATCGGCCAACAAGTCCCGAATGCGCGCCCGATGCTCGCTGGGATCGAGCTGCAGGGGACGCTCCTCGAGGTCCTTGCCCACCCGTTCCGACAGGCGATTCAGCACCTCCACCGGAACCGGAACGGTACCGTGGGCGACGCTCGTCTGGACTTCGCTGCGGATCAGGCCGATGGCGCGCAGGCCAGCGAGGCGCCGCACCGCGTGGGAGCGATCCTCGGCATCTGCCACCAGCTCGTTGAGCTCCATCGGGTTGACCAGGCGCTCGATCAAGGCGCGATCGACTGGATCGAGGATAGGCGACAGGCCCGGCGGAATCTCTTTCTCGGAAGTCTTGAGGCGCGCGCTGCCGCCGCCGAGCTCGCTGACCAGCTCGCCGAACTCCTTGCCCAGAACCGACCATTCCATCAGCAAGAAGGCGGTCGGAAAGGGGCCGACCAGATCCGGCGGCAGCAAGTGATTGCCCTCGAAGAAGCTGTAGTCGGATCCCTCCCAGCTCGCCAGCAGCTTGGCGACCCGCTCCATCACCGACGTCACTTCGGAGCGCGCCGCTTCGGCCTCGGCACCGTCGACCAGCGGCAAATGGGGCGCCAGCTTGCGGGCCAGGGCGTTGAGGCTCGGCAAGTGAAGCTCGCCATCGACGAAGAACAGGCGACGCTTCGGTAGATTTTGGTCGGAGGGTCCGGACGAGGGGTCCGGAGCCACTTCGATGAGACCGCTCTTGCCTTCCTGAAAGACGAGGCGGACGGCATCGATGATCGGAACCGCTACCTGAGTCGGATGTTCGAATTTCATGATGGAACCGTCGTCCGCCCGACCTTTTCACCACATCTCTTGGTGAGGAGGTCGCGAGCTAGGCATTGAATTTCGAGCAGTTTACCGCAAATCCGCCGCCGTCCGCACGGCGGTCCCGAGGGCCGCCCCGCCGGTCCGGCGTTCTTACAGTAGAGAGCCGGTAAATAGGTCGGTTCAGTCCTCCGACTGATGAACCGCGGCATGCACCTGATCGCCGAGGTTGGGTCCGAGGAGCCCCTGGAGATCTTCCCGCGAGGCCTCGCGCACCCCGGCCAGGGAACCGAAGGTCTCGAGCAATGCGCGGCGGCGACGCGGACCGACCCCGGGGATGGCCTCGAGCTGGCTCGTCAGGGTGCGCTTGGAGCGCCGACGGCGATGACGATGGAGGGCGAAGCGATGGGCTTCGTCGCGCACCTGCTGCAGCAGCTTGAGGCCGACATCGGAGCGCGGCAATCGCAGCGGCTCCGGCCTCCCCGGCAGGAACACCTCCTCGTCCCGTTTCGCCAAAGAGGCCACCGGCGTCTCCTCGACGCCGAGCTCCGCCAGCGCTTCGAGGGCGGCATTGAGCTGACCCCGACCGCCGTCGATCAGCACCAGATCGGGCATCTCCCCGACCTCTTCGAGACGCCGCCGATAGCGCCGGCTCACCGCCTGGTGCATCGACAGGTAATCGTCGTTACCGACATCGCCGCGGATGTTGAAGGAGCGGTAATCCTTCTTCAGGATTCGCCCTTCTTCCCACACCACCAGAGAGGCCACCGTCTCCCCGCCCTGGAAATGGGAGATGTCGAAGCCCTCGATGCGTCGCGGTGTGTCGGCGAGCTCGAGGATTTCCCGCAGCCGCTCCGCCCCGGCATCGCGGCCCCCCTCGCGGAAGCGCCGCTGGTGGGCCAGGCGGGCATTGCGCATGGCGAGGGCGACGCGCTCGGCCTTGGGCCCGCGGGCCGGCATGCGCAGGTAGACCCGCGCCCCCTTGCGCTCGCTGAGCCAAGCGGTCAGGGCGTCCTCGCCGTCGATCGGCACCGGCAGGTGAATCTCCTTGGGAATGAAGGTGGTGCGATCGTAGATCTGCGGCAGCACCTCGTCGAGAAGGCGCTCCGCCGCCAGCTCCCCGACCCCCTCCCAGAACAGCTCACGACGATCGAGGACCTGGCCGCCGCGCATCACCAGGCTGACCAGCGAGGCATTGTTGCCGGCGCGGTAGAAGCCGTAGACGTCGACATCCTCACCCGCCACCGAGGACAGCTTGCGGCGCTGGCCGATGGCTTCGATCTCGGCCAGGGAGTCGCGCAGGCGAGCCGCGGCCTCGAAGTCGAGATCCTCCGAGGCCTGCCACATCTCCCGCCGCATGCGTTTCATCAGGTCTTCGTTGCGACCGGCGAGAAAGAGGCGCGCCTGCTCCACCGCCTCGCCGTAAGCCTCGTCCGTGGTGAGGCCGTCGACGCATGGCCCGAGGCAACGGTGCATCGGGTGGTAGAGGCAGGGCCGAGCCAGGCCGCCATCGATCTCGATGCGGCAAACCCGCACCTGGAAGAGCTTCTGCACCAGCTTGATCGCCTTGCGCGCCAAACCTCCCGGCAGGAAGGGGCCGAAGTACTCGGCGCCATCCTTGCGAATCTTGCGGGTGAAGGCGATGCGGGGGTAGTCGTCCGCCAGCGTCAGCTTGAGGTACGGGTAGGTCTTGTCGTCGCGCAGCAGGACGTTGAAGCGCGGCCGATGCTCCTTGATCCAGTTGTTCTCGATCAGCAGCGCCTCGGACTCCGAATCGGTGACCACGTAGTCGAGGTCGACGGCCTCTCGGGTCATGGCGATGAGCCGCGCCTCGTTGGGGCGCTGATAGTTCGCCACCCGCTTGCGCAGAGACTTCGCCTTGCCGACGTAGAGGGCCGCGCCGTCGGCGGCACGAAAGATGTAAATGCCCGGCTGGTCGGGCAGCTCCGGCAGGCGGTCGGTCCAGCTCATCGCCACTCCCGGCTTTCGAGTCGCGGGCTCGCTGTCTCGAACATGTCGGCGCTGACCTCGCGCCTATCCCGAATAGATCTGCAGCTCGCGCAACTCCTTGAGCTGGTCCCGCATCACCGCCGCCTCCTCGAACTCGAGGCGCTTCGCCGCCGCCTTCATCTCCTTTTCGAGGCGGGCGATGCGCTCCGCCAGGGGCAACTCGGCCCCCTCCGCCACCTGCGACAGGGAACGCCGGCCGGGGGTGTAGTAGTCGAGGTTGCCGAGCGCGACCAAGGGGCTGTGCACATCCTTGAGGATGGTCTTGGGCTCGATGCCGTGCTGCTGGTTGTGCTCCTCCTGGCGCAGGCGACGGCGGCGCGTCTCGTCCAGCGCCCGCGCCATCGAGCGGGTCTCGCCGTCGGCATAGAAGATCACCCGGCCGTCGGCATTTCGCGCCGCCCGGCCGGCGGTCTGAATCAGTGAGGTCTCGGAGCGCAGAAAGCCCTCCTTGTCGGCATCGAGGATGGCGACCAGCGAGACCTCCGGCAGGTCGAGCCCCTCGCGCAACAGGTTGATCCCCACCAGGACATCGAACTCGCCGCGCCGCAGTGCGGTGACGATCTCGACCCGCTCGAGGGTGTCGATGTCGCTGTGCATGTAGCGCACCCGCACCCCGAGCTCGGCGAAGTACTGGGTCAGCTCCTCCGCCATGCGCTTGGTCAAGGTGGTCACCAGCACTCGCTCGCCGCGCTCCGCCACCGCCCGCACCTCGCCCAACAGGTCATCCACCTGACCGCGCGCCGGCCGCACCTCGATCGGCGGGTCGAGCAGGCCGGTGGGCCGAATCAGTTGTTCCGCCACCACCCCTTCGGCACGCTCCAGCTCCCAGGGCGCCGGCGTCGCCGAGATGTAGACGCGCTGGCCGATGCGGGTGTCGAACTCCTCGAAGGTCAAGGGGCGGTTGTCGAGAGCGCTGGGAAGCCGGAAGCCGTGCTCCACCAGGGTCAGCTTGCGCGAGCGGTCGCCGGCATACATGCCGCGCACCTGGGGAATCGTCTGATGGCTCTCGTCGACGATCAACAGGAAGTCGTCCGGAAAGTAATCGAGCAGCGTCGGCGGCGGCTCCCCCGGCTGGCGCCCGGAAAGGTGCCGCGAGTAGTTCTCGATGCCGTGGCAGTAGCCGATCTCGCGCAGCATCTCGAGGTCGAAGCGGGTACGCTGCTCGAGGCGCTGGAACTCGAGCAGCTTGCCGTGATCCGAAAGCTCCGCCAGACGCTCCGCCAGCTCGAGTTGGATGCCTTGAATCGCCTGCTCGCGGCGCTCCTTGGGGGTCACGTAGTGGGTCTTGGGGAAGATTCCCACCTTCGAGATCTCCTCGAGAACGTCACCGCGCAAGGTGTCGAAGCGGCTGATGCGTTCGATCTCGTCGCCGAAGTACTCCACCCGCATACCGATGTCGTCGTAGGCCGGCAGGATCTCGAGGACGTCTCCGCGCACGCGGAAGGCGCCGTGATAGAGGTCGAGGGGAGTGCGCTGATACTGCATCTGCACCAGCTTCTCGAGGGCGACGTCCATGCCCTGCTCGTCGCCCACCTCGAAGAAGTGCAGCATGCCGAAGAAGGCCTCCGGCGAGCCCAGACCGTAGATGCACGAAACCGAGGCCACGATCAGCACGTCACGACGCTCGAATAGAGACTTGGTGGCGCGCAGCCGCAGCCGGTCGATCTCCTCGTTGATCGAGGTCTCTTTCTCGATGTAGGTGTCGGTGGTCGGAACGTAGGCTTCCGGCTGGTAGTAGTCGTAGTAGGAGACGAAGTACTCGACGGCGTTGCGCGGGAAGAAGTTGCGGAACTCTTGGAAGAGCTGCGCCGCCAGGGTCTTGTTGTGCGACAGGATGAGGGTCGGACGGTTGACCTCCTCGATCACCTTGGCGATCGAGAAGGTCTTGCCGGAGCCGGTGACGCCGAGCAACACTTGCTCCTGGGTGCCCTGCTGCAACCCGGCCACCAGTTGGGCGATGGCGCCCGGCTGATCACCGCTCGGCGAAAAAGGGGAATCGATCTCGAATCGGTCCATGGGCCTCCTCCAAGGGCTGTCTCGGGGACGCTCGACTTCAGCCTCGACTAGCTCCCGCATCGGCCCGAGGGACGAATGCCCCGGCAGCCCACGGGCATCTTAACGCGCCCCATTGGCCCTATAATCGCCACCATGGACAGCGCCCCGAGCCCCCCAGAAAACGCGACTCCCCCGCCCTCGAATTCCCGCCGCCGCAGCGTCCTCGCGGCCGTCCGCAGGGGCGGAAAGCAACGTTGGCGCTGGAGCATTCCGGTGCTGTTGGCGGGCATTCTCGGAATCGTCGGCGGGCTCGGCTTCGCTGCCGCCATCGATGTCCCCGAAGTCGAAACCGTCGCCGGCTTCACTCCCAACCTGATCACCCAGCTACGAGACCGCAACGACGACGTCTTCGGCAGCTTCGCCTTCGAGCGTCGCATCCTGCTCGAGGAGGACGAGATTCCCGAGCTGCTACGCAATGCGGTGATCGCCATCGAGGATTCCGAGTTCCTCAGCCACGGCGGCGTCGACGCCTTCGCCGTGGCGCGGGCCCAGATCGCCAACTATCGGGCCGGCGAGATCGTCTCCGGCGCCGGCACCATCACCATGCAGCTTGCCCGCATGCTCTTCCTGACTCCGGAACAGACCTGGAGCCGCAAGATCGAAGAGGCCTTCCTCGCCGTCGAGTTGGAGAAGAACTACTCCAAAGACCAGATCCTCACCCTCTATCTCAACCTGGTCAATCTCGGCCATGGCAACTACGGTATGGAGGCGGCCTCGCAGTACTTTTTCGGCAAGTCCGTCGATCAGCTCGACCTGCCCCAGGCGGCCACCCTGGCGGGCATTGTCCAGCTACCGTCGCGCTACAGCCCCTATCGCCGGCCGGAGCTGGTTCAGCGCCGTCGGGACCGCGTCCTGCGGCGCATGCTGGCGGAGCAGTTCATCGACCAACAGCAGTACGACGACGCCCTCGCCACCCCTCTCGAGGTCATCGAGCAACAGCCCAAGGATCGCCTCGGCCCGTACTTCGCCGAAGAGGTTCGCAAGCACCTCGAGTCCACCTACGGTAGCGACGCCGTCACCTCCGGTGGCCTGCAGGTGTGGACGACGATGGATCGGGCGATTCAGGAAAGCGCCGAGTCGGCGGTACGGGCGGGCCTGACTCGCCTCGATCGCCGCAAGGGCTGGCGAGGCGCGATCGATCACGTCGACCTCGAGGACGAAGAGGCGCGCACCCTGGCGGCCTGGCAAGGCCTCGACGGAGCCCCTGCGGAGCGCTGGATCCACGGCTTGGTGACCGCCGTCGACGGCGCCCGAGCGGAGATCGAAATCGCCGGTCAGAGCTACACCCTCGGTCCCGAGGGCTATCGCTGGACCAAGAAGCGCAGCGCCCGCTCCCTGCTCGAGCCGGGCGATGTCGCCTGGTTCCGGCTGGTGACGCCGGAGGCCGATCCGGAGAACCCGGAGGCGGTCGTCGAGCCGGTGCTCTACCTCGAGCAGGAGCCGGAGATGGAAGCCGCCCTGGTGGTGCTCGAGTCGGCGACCGGAGCGGTGCGCGCAATGGTCGGCGGCTGGGACTACCGGCGCAACAAGTTCAACCGCGTCACCCAGGCGAAGCGCCAGGTGGGCTCGGCCTTCAAGCTGTTCGTCTTCGGCGCCGCCCTCGAGGCCGGCTTCACCCCGGCCGACACCCTCCTCGACGGTCCCACCGCCTTCCTCGGCGGTGACAACGAGCTGAGCTACGTGCCGCGAAACTACTATCGCGGCTACTACGGCATCATCACCCTACGGCGGGCCCTCGAGCTGTCGGCGAACATCACCTCGGTCAAGCTCCAGGACATGGTCGGAGTTCCGAGCGTGATCGAGTTCGCCCGCCGCTGCGGAGTCGAGTCGGAGCTGCCGCCCTACCCCAGCCTGGCCCTCGGCGTCTCGGAGATGACCCCCCTCGAGCTGGCGGCGTCCTATGCCGCCGTCGCCAACCACGGCACCTGGGTCGAGCCCTACACCATCGAGCGGGTCGAAATGCCCGACGGGCGGCTGCGGGAAGCCCATGTTCCGACCACCAGCACGGCGATGGAGCCACGCATCGCCTACCTGTTGTCCCACGTGCTCGAGGGGGTGGTGGATCGCGGCACCGCCACCGCCGTCAAAGGCCTCGATCTGGATCTCGCCGGCAAGACCGGCACCACCGACGACTACACCGACGCCTGGTTCGTGGGCTACACGCCGCGCTACACCATCCTTTCTTGGGTCGGCTACGACCGCAAGCGTTCCTTGGGCTACAACATGACCGGCGCCGAAGCCGCCCTGCCGATGTGGCAAGAGGTGGTCGAAGACGGCCTCGCCGAAGGCTGGATCCAGACGGACGAACGGTTCGTACCCCCCGCCGGTGTGAACCTGCAGTCGATCGAGTACTTCACCGGCCTGCTTCCCGGCCCCGGCGCCGAGCGCCTGATCGAGGAGGCCTTCCTGCAGGGCACCGAGCCGATCCGCGAGTACGAGCCGAAGTGGGCCGAGATCATGGAGCTGCCGTGGTACCAGCAGCGTCCCTTCTACCTCGCCAAGGAGGGCGAGCGCCTGCCCCTCGGCTTCGACGACGAGATCAGCGAAGAGCTCGCCAACCGCGACGATTAGCAGGTTGCTGAAAAACTCATCGGCAACCTGCGACCGAGCCCTGGAGGGCTCGGGAGAGGAGGCCCAAGAACCGCGCTTCTTGGGCCGGAGCGGGACGCGCAGTCAGGGGCGCTCAGCCCGGGACGCGCAGTCACGGGCGCGTAGCCCCTCTCGGAACAAATAGCTAGCAGCGCTGGAAAATCCGCGAAGCGGACTTTTTCAGCAGCCTGTTAGGGTGCTTCGGGCTCCGGCTTGGTGCCGAGCAGGGCGTAGTCCTGCGCTCCGAAGAGCAGGTCGTCGAGCTGATCGCGCAGGCGATTGATGCGATCCGCCAGCTCCCGATGCTCGCCGGCGAGGGCGGAGAGATCGATCTCGGTCAAACGCTCGTCGGCCGGAAAAGGTCGCAGCTCGCGATGCTCGACCGCGAAGCCGGCGAGCTCGAAGCTCAGCCGTAGGCTCTCCGGGTGGACCGGCCGACGGTGGGTCGGATCGAGCCAGAAGTTGCGCGCCGCCACCACCACCGACAAGGGGTTGGGGGTCTCGAGAATCAACACGCCCCCTGGCCGCAGGGCACGCCAGGCGAGGCGCACCAGGCGGTCGAGCTCACCGGGCGGCAGGTGCTCGACGACGTGGAACGACACCACCGCACCGAGAGACTCGGGAGTCTGCTCCTTGAGGACATCGAAGAGGTCGCCTTCGCGCACCTCGAGGCCGGCGTCACGGCACTGAGCGACCATCGCCGCGCTACCGTCGACACCGCGGGCCTCGATTCCTTCGTTCCCCAGCACCGCCAGGGCTTCGCCGCGTCCGCAACCGAGGTCGAGGACCGGACCACGCCCCCGAAGGTCTGGGAGGTAGCTCGAAATGCGCTCCCGAATCTCCCGTTGAGTGCCGCGGTAGCGTCGTTCGAGCTCGACATAGCCGTGTTCCTCGACGGCTCGCACCACCGCCGTTCCGGGTTCGTCGACGGCCGCTACCGCCGCTCCCAGAACCTGGCGCAGATCCGCCGCTTCCCGGCGATAGCGGTCGAGCTTCTGGTCGACCCGGGCAAACAGCGCGTCGTTGTGACGCATGGCGTCGCTGACCGCCGCCGGGAAGGAACGCTCGAGGTGATGCAGGCGCTCCTCGTGGCGCAGGCTCTGCCACTGCTCGAGATGCTCGAGCAAAATGAGATTGAAGACGCGCTGCCGGTCCCAGAGGTCCGCCACCGGTGCCTTGACCAGCGGCCGGAAGAGGGTCTTGAAGGCGATGATCAGGCGGCCGAGAAAACCGCGATGGCTCTCGATCGGAAAGCCGTGGTCCCCGCTCCATAGCCAACGCCAGTCGGCGAGATGGCGTGAGGGCTCGCCGCGGAAGCGCTCGATGCCCCCGGGCCGATCGCCGCCGGCGGGCCGATCGCCGTCGCCGTCGTGCACGCTCACCGGTTCTCCGATCGGCGCAGGGCGATTCTGGAAGGAAGCTCGAAGGGGCGGAGGGAGCCGCCCCGCAATCGCTGTTGGAGGCGCCAGCCCGCGTCAGCGCGCGGCGACGAAGGGCCCGGCGGGAAACGCAGGCTGGCCACCAATTACTCGGCCGGAACGACCGTCACCGTCACCTCGGCGACGACCTCCGTGTGGAGGTCGATCTTCGCCGTATGCTCGCCCAGGGTCTTGATAACCCCGCCCTCGACCTCGATGCGACGACGATCGACCTTGAAGCCCTGATCCGCCAGCATGGAGGCGATCTCGAGGGTGGTCACGGAGCCGTAGAGGGTCTCCGTCTCACCGACCCGCTTGGCCACCTGGAGCTGGACCTCGGCGAGCTGAGCCGCCAACGCCGCCGCCTCTTCATGCTCGCGGGCGTGCATGGCGTCGATCTTGGCGCGCTGCTGCTCGAAGTAACGGATGTTGCCCGGCGTCGCTTCGAGGGCGACACCCTGGGGCAGGAGAAAGTTACGCGCGAACCCGGGCTTGACGTTGATGACGTCACCACGGGTACCGAGGTGACGCTGATCCTTGAGCAGGATGACTTCCATCGTCTGAGCCTCCTAGTCCGTGGAGAACGGCAGCAACGCCAGGTGCCGTGCCCGCTTGATGGCCGTCGCCAGCATGCGCTGGTGCCGAGCCGAGGTACCGGTGATGCGCCGCGGCATAATCTTGCCGCGCTCCGGGATGAACTGCTGCAGCAGCTTCACATCCTTGTAGTCGATGTACTCGATGTGCTCGGCGGTGAATTTGCAGACCTTGCGACGCCGGAAGAATACTCGCTTGCCACGTGCCATGATCTAAGCCTCCGCCGTTTCGCCGCTCTCGGCGGTTTCGTCTTCTTCACTCGACTCGACCTCGACTTCCAGCGGCAGCGGGATACCCGCCCGCTTGAGGTCTTCGTCGGTGCGAATGGTCAGGAAACGAAGGATTTTGTCGTTCTGACCGAGGCGGCGCTCAACTTCGGAGATCTGGGCCGCGCCGGGCTCGCTCGCGAAGTAGACGACGACGTACTTGCCGTCGGTCACCTTCTGAATCTCGTAGGCCAGCTTGCGCCGGCCCCAGAACTCGGTCTTGGTCACCACCACGCCGCCGTCGCCCGACAGAATCGCTTTGTATTCGTCGGCCAGCGCCGTCACATCCTCGTCGGAAACCCGAGGATCGGTGATGAACACCAACTCATAGGTACGCATGGATCTCTAGAACCTCCCTATGGCCTAGTCAGTCTCGCTTTTCGCGAAACAGAGAGGAAACGTGGGCCGATCGCGCCGACCGGCCGTGCGGACGAGAGATTTTAACGACTTCTCCAATGATTGCAAGTCTTCTGGGCGGCGGCGCCCACTTCGCGAGGAAAGCCGCTCGGGAGAATTGGCGAGACCGGGGCGTGGTCGGGCCGGGCTCCGCGCCGCCGAGACGCCCGCGGGGCAGGTGCTCGGACTGCGAATCGGCCCGTTCCGGGCGGAGGCACAACTCGCCTGCGGCTCAGACAAATGCCTCCGCTCCTCCTCCACGGGCCGAGTCTCGGACTCGAAAGGACCTTGCCCGCGGGCTCAGGCGACGCTCCGCCCGGACCGACCCACACCCCTGGGACGGCTTTCCAGCACGCGGAGCGGAGGATCTACGAGCACCCGCAAGAAACTCATAGAACAAACGCACCCTCCGAAGGATCGGGGAGCGGCGGCCTCCGCAGGGAGGGCGCGCGGCGGCGGGAAGCCGCCGGACTTGGGGGCGCCCGGCCAGGGGTGAGGCCTAGCCGGCCGCACCGCACGACATGGGCGTGCGGCCGAGGGGAGCTGAGACAGAATGAGAACGGTTGCTCCAGAACCAGATCCACGGAGAGAAAACTCTCAAGAAACGAACGCGCCCTCCGGAGGGAGGGCGCGCGGCGGCGAAAGCCGCCGGACTTGGGGGGTGAGGCCTAGCCGGCCGCACCGCACGACATGGGCGTGCGGCCGAGGGGGGTCTGGGACAGACCTCCCTGAAATTACAGCAGCGGCGCGATGACAACCGCGACGACGGACATCAGCTTGATCAAAATGTTCAAGCTCGGCCCGGCGGTGTCTTTGAAGGGATCGCCGACCGTATCGCCGACCACCGCCGCCTTGTGGGCGTCGGAGCCCTTGCCGCCGTGGGCGCCGCCTTCGATGTACTTCTTGGCGTTGTCCCAGGCGCCACCGGAGTTGGCCATGAAGATGGCCATCAGGACGCCCGAGGAGGTGACGCCGGCGAGGACGCCGCCGAGGGCGGCCGACGAGTACCAGCCCACCAGCACCGGAACGGTGACCGCCAGGAGACCCGGCAGGATCATCTCTTTGATCGCCGCCGCCGTCGAGATGTCGACGCACTTGGCGTACTCGGGGGTGCCGGTGCCCTCCATGATGCCGGGGATGGAGCGGAACTGGCGACGCACCTCCTCGATCATCTTGAAGGCGGCGCGACCGACGGCCTGCATGGCCATGGCGCTGAACAGGAACGGCAGCATCGCGCCGAGGAACAGACCTCCCATCACCGAGGGATCGGAGAGATCGAGCACGGTCATGCCGACGGTGGTCTTGAAGGCGGCGAACAGCGCCAGGGCGGTGAGGGCGGCGGAACCGATGGCGAAGCCCTTGCCGATGGCGGCGGTGGTGTTGCCGACGGCGTCGAGCTTGTCGGTGCGACCGCGCACCTCTTCACCGAGGCCGGCCATTTCGGCGATACCGCCGGCGTTGTCGGCGATCGGGCCGTAGGCGTCGACGGCGAGTTGGATGCCGGTGGTCGACAGCATGCCGAGGGCGGCGATGGCGATACCGAACAGACCGGCCTGGCTGTAGGCCACCAGAATGGCGGCCACCAGGACGATGATCGGAGCCGCCGTCGAGCGCATGCCGACGGCGAGACCGGTGATGATGTTGGTGGCCACGCCGGTGCGGCTGTCGTCGGCGATGGACTGCGCCGGACCGCGCGCCTCGGAGGTGTAGTACTCGGTGATCAGGCCGATGCTGACCCCCGCCACCAGGCCGGCGATGGTCGCCACCACGACGCCCATGGCGCCGAACTCGACGCCGTCGAGGAGGTAGCTGTTGCTGCCCAGCAGCCAGCGGCTGACCAGCACCGTGACCACCAGCATCGCCACCGACGAGCTGATGGTGCCGACATGGAGGGCGGTGCCGGGGTTGCCACCTTCCTTGGTACGCACCAGGAAGGTGCCGGCGAGGGAGACCACGATGCCGGCACCGGCCAGCACCAGGGGCAGCAGCACGAGCTGCGGGGTGAAGGACTCGCCGCTGCCGACCAGGGTGGCGTTGGCGGCCAGCACCAGGCTGCCGATGATCGCACCGACGTAGGACTCGAAGAGGTCGGCACCCATGCCGGCGACATCGCCGACGTTGTCGCCGACATTGTCGGCGATCACCGCCGGGTTGCGCGGATCGTCCTCCGGAATTCCGGCCTCGACCTTACCCACCAGGTCGGCACCGACGTCCGCCGCCTTGGTGTAGATGCCACCGCCGACGCGGGCGAAGAGGGCGATCGAGCTGGCTCCGAAGGAGAAGCCCGCCAGCACCGTGATCACGCGGCTGAGGTTGGCCGCCTCGCTGCCGCCGGTGAACAGGTTGTAATAGAGCAGGAACAGCGCTGACAGGCCGAAGACTCCCAGGCCGACCACCGAAAAGCCCATCACGGCACCGCCCGAGAAGGCCACCTTGAGGGCGCCGTTGAGGCCGTTGCGAGCCGCCGCCGCGGTGCGCACGTTGGCGTTGGTGGCGACGCGCATGCCGAAGAATCCGGCGAGGGCGGAGCAGATCGCGCCGACGGCGACCGACAGTCCGATCAGCCAGGAGCTCTCGGCACGGCCGGAGTTGGCCCAGGAAAGCAGCGCCACGACCACCACCACGAAGATCGCCAGAACGCGGTACTCGCGGGCCAGAAAGGCCATCGAGCCATCGCGGATGTGACCGGCCAGCGTCTTCATGTTGTCGCTGCCGACGTCTTGGCGCTTGACCCAGGTACTGCGGATCCACGCAAAGAGCAGCGCCAGGACGCCGCAGGTCAGAGTCAGATAGACCAGATTGAGATTCACGTTCCCCTCCAGTTGCGCCGGTTCGAGCCGGCGCGGCTCATCCGTTGAATCGATTCATGGCCGCCGCGACGCCGCCCTCCAGCCAGCCCTCGCAGGCGTCGGCCGCCCGTTCAATCATCTTCTCCACTCGCTCCTGCTCGTCCTCGTCGAATGGTGCGAGAACGAAGGAGACGAGGTCCGCCGCCGCATCGTCCTGGGCAACCCCCAAGCGCAAGCGGGCGATGCCGTCGCTGCGTAGCCCGGCGATCACCGACTCCATGCCGCGATGGCCGGCCGGACTACCGGCCGGCCGCAAGCGCAACCGTCCCAGCGGCAGGTGCACTTCGTCGTAGATCACGAGCACGGCATCGCGTGCGAAACCGTGCCGTTCCACCAAGCAGCGCGCCGCATGGCCACTGCGGTTCATGTAGGTCAACGGTTTGGCGAAAAAGACCTCGCCTTCCGTCGCCACCAAACTGTTGCACTCCAGCCGCCACGGCGAAAGGCCGCGGCGCCGCGCCAGCTCGTCGACCACCCGGAAGCCCAGGTTGTGGCGAGTCGCGGCGTAATCCTCCCCCGGGTTCCCGAGGCCCAGGACCAGCCGGCCCTCGGGATGCGAAGACGATTCGTCGGATGGCACGGAGCGTCGCCGGTACCAGGCCGTCTAGGCCTCGTCCTTGTCGCCTCCGACCAGCTCGGGCTCGGCCGTGACCGTCTCGAGCATGTCGTCCTCCTCCTCGACGACTTCTTCCTCGACGCGCGCCTGGGCCACACCTACGACCACCTTCCCGAGATCGTCGGGGATCACCTCGACACCCTTCGGAAGCTCGAGATCCTTGGCCTCGAGGTGCTGGCCGATGTGCAGCTCGGAGACGTCCGCCTCGAGATGATGGGGAATGTCGCCGGGCAAGCACTCGATGGTGATCTCGCGGGTCACGAAGTCGACGATGCCACCCTCGGCCTTGACGCCGACGGCGACTCCGACCACCTCGACGGGCACCGCCACGCGCACCGCCTCGGACATCCGCACGCGCAGGAAGTCGATGTGGCGAATGCTGCGAGTGATCGGATCGACGTCGAGCGCTCGGATCATCACGTGACGATTCTTCTTGGTGCCCGGTACCTGGAGCTGGAAGACGGCGTGATCGCTCCCGGCCTCCTTGAGCAGAGCGAGAAACTTGCGGCGGTCGGTCTGGATCGAGACCGGATCGATGTCTCCGCCATAGACGACGGCAGGGATCTGGCCGGCGGCGCGCAGGCGCCGGTTGGCATTCTTGCCCGGCGTTTCACGCAGCTCGACATCAACAATCAGTTCACTCATGGCACTGTTTCCTTAGGTCAGACGAAGAGAGAGCTCACCGAGCTGTTCTCGTGGATTCGGCGGATGGCCTCTCCGAGTAGGCTGGCAACGGAAAGCGACCGCAGCTTGCTACAGCGGCGGATCTTATCCTCAACCGGCGTCGTGTTGGTAATCAGAAGCTGCTCGAGGGGCGAATTTTCGATCCGATCGAGGGCCGGTCCCGACAGGACGCCGTGAACACCGGCGCAGAGTAGGCGGCTGGCGCCCTTCTCCTTGAGAGCTTCGAGGGCGTGCACCAGAGTGCCCGCCGTATCGACGATGTCGTCCAGAATCAATACGTTACGACCATCGACGTCACCGATGACGTTCATCACCTCGGCGGTGTTGGGGGCAGTCCGCCGCTTGTCGAGGATGGCGAGGTCGGCCTCGAGCCGCTTGGCGATGGCGCGAGCCCGCTCGACACCACCGGCGTCCGGAGAAACGATCACCAGATCCGGGATCTCGAGGGCGCGGATCGCCTTGAGCACCTCGGGAGCCGCGAACAGGTGGTCCACTGGAATGTCGAAGAAACCCTGAATCTGGGCCGCGTGGAGGTCCATGGTGAGGACCCGGTCGGCTCCGGCCTTGGAGATCAGGTCCGCCACCAGCTTGGAGGTGATCGGCACCCGCGGCTGGTCCTTCTTGTCCTGACGGGCGTAACCGTAGTACGGGATCACCGCCGTCACTCGGGCTGCCGACGACCGCTTGAAGGCGTCGAGCAGGATGAGCAGCTCCATCAAGTTCTGGTTCACCGGCTCGCAGGTGGGCTGGATCACGAAGACGTCGCGGCCGCGGACGTTCTCGTCGATCTGGCAGAAGGTCTCGCCGTCCGAGAAGTCGAAGGACGAAACGCGCCCGACGCCGACGCCGAGATAGGTACCGATCTCCTGGGTGAGGGCCGGATGGGCCCGGCCGCTGAAAATCTTCAATTCTCCGTGCATGTTCGCCCCGAAAGCGCGCTGCGATCAGCGCCTTTCCTCCCCGCTGTGAATCTTTCCTCGGTGACTCGGTGGCCTACGATGGTGGATCAGTATGGCTGGGGCGGGAGGATTCGAACCTCCGAATGCCGGATCCAAAGTCCGGTGCCTTACCACTTGGCGACGCCCCAATGAACTAAAAACCGTGTTCGAAGGCCTCGAAACCTTCGACCGACGCCGCTGCGAGCGCCGCCACAACCTACGGCACGGACCAGAACGAATCGCGCAGGTGCATCTCCTGCACCTCCTCGAGACTCCTCTCCGCGTCGTCCGAATCTTCGCCCTTCGGCGGCGCCGGCGAGCCTCCTGCCGGCGCTGGCTCCGCTGCGACCGGCGCCGTCGGGTTCAATCCGACCGGGGCCCGAGGCGGCGCCGGCAAGCGCTCACCACGCTCTGCCAACACCCGCTCGTACTCCTCCAGCACCGTGCCTTCGATCATCCGACGGGTCGCATTGTTCAAGGGATGAGCGACATCCTTGAACTCCCCGTTCTTCTTCTTGCGGCTGGGCATGCTGATGAACAGACCATCGCGGCCCTGGATGATCTTGATGTCGTTGACCATGAAGCACTGGTCAAAAACGACCGACACGAAGGCCTTCAGCTTTTCTTCGCTGATCGGAAAGACCTTGACCTCGGTGATCTCCATACTGTTGCCCCTATTCGTGATCCCATGACCGAATACAGCCGTGCGAAGGCGCACGATGGGAACCTCGAGACCATTGCGAGGCGAGCGTCGAGCACACCGAGGCAAGGCCCCTACCGCAAAACCAAGCAATCGGCCACCGCTCGAGGCGACGGCTTCGAAAAAACAAAAACGCTAGAAATCGCGCGGCCTTCGGCACTTCCGCGCGACAAAAAACCGATTTCTCGAGACGACGAAGAGCCGTGTCTTCGCGCTGTAGACCTAATGCTAGAGATGCGACGATACGGTGTCAAATCGGAGAAAGGCGGTCGAGAAGAAGGCGACAAGGAACCTCCTCGTAACCTTCGGGAAGGCGCATCGCGGTGAGCGGGAGAGGCAGCTCGTGGCGGGTGCCGGAACGCCAGCGCAGCTGGAAACCGCCGGCGGGATCGGACAGGATCGCCTCGCCCCCCTGACGCACCCAGCTGAGCCGCCGATCACCCTCTCGCCACAAGGTCCAGGAGACCAGCTCGCCGGAGCGTTCGCGGCCGGTCCAGCGCAGGCCATCGACGCCGGTGACCTCGAAGCGTCCCTCTTCGGCAAGGCGACGAACCTCCCCCTGGGCCGGCAACCGGCCGACCAACAGGGCCGGCAGGGCGGTCATCGGAAACGGCGCCAGAGGCAGCCTCAGCCCTTCCGCCCGCCCTGCGATGGCGCACCACCGCCGTTGCCGGTGGTCGACGACGGTGCCCGCCGCCGGTTCGACTTCGGCCGACCAAAGGGGCCGCCCGAAGAGGTCGACGGCACGGGCCTGATAGCGATCAGGAGCCGCCAGACGCAATGCCAGCCGGAAGCTGCCGCCACCGGAGCCATCGTCGAACTTGAGACGCAACAGTCGTTGACTGGGGTACTCCTCCTCGGCGAGCTGCCAAGGTGGCTGCGACGAGCCCTGGGATGCCGGCACCGTGGTCAGCGAGCCGCAGCCCACACCCAAGGTCAAGGCGAAGCCTCCGAGGAGCCATCGCCAGCGTCCTTTTCCAGCGGTCGTTTTGATCAGGGCCACGCTCTCAGCCGACGGCGCCCGTCGTCCCTAGTCGAGGCGCAGCGCTTCGAGCTTGCGACGCACCTCGTCGGCGGTCGCGATATCGAGGTCGAGGGCTCGGCGATAGAGCTCGGCCGCCCGCTGGTTCTCCCCCAGCGCCCGGTAGACGTCGCCGAGATGGGCTGCCACGGTACCGTCGTCGGGCACCATGCCGGCCGCGCGCTCGAGATACTGCCGCGCCTGAACATACTGGCCGAGGCGGTAATGGGCCCACCCCAGGGAGTCCATGAAGGCGCCGTTCTCGGGATCGAGGGCCACTGCTCGCTGCACCAGATCGAGGGCTTCCTCGAGATTGACCCCGTTCTCGGCCCACATGTAGCCGAGATAGTTGAGGGCATGGGCGTGGTCCGGCTCGAGGGCGAGAAGGCGCCGGAAGGAGGCCTCCGCCTTTTCCTGCTGATTGGTCCGCTCGTAGGCGGCGCCGGCCGAGAACAGCGCTTGGCGATGATCCGGCCGCTTGGCCAGCACCGACTCCAGCAGATCGAGCGACCAGTCGTAGCGCTGGTGGGCCTGGGCCGCCTGGGCAGCCACCACCGAGATGGCGCTCTCGCCGGCCTTGGCGAGGCGCTGGACCAGACGCCGGGCCTTGCCTTCGGAGCCCTCGCGAATCAGCAGATCGAGGGTTTTGGCCTGCAGCTCGGGCAGATCGGCGGTGCCCGAGGCGAGCACCTCCAGGGCATCTTCACCCCGTCCTTCCTGCGCCAGCAGGTCGGCCAGGATCAGGTATGCGGAACGCCGCACCTCGCGGTCCTCGGCACCGAGGGCGGGGCCGAAGGCCTGGCGGGCGTCGTCGACCCGTCCGGCGCGCGCCAACAAGCCGGCGAGCAGGAAGCGGGCACGCACCAGGGCACGCTCCTCCTGCATTCCAGCGATCGCCTCCTCGAGCACCGCCACCGCTTCATCGATGCGCCCCTCGCGCTCGAAGAGATCCGCCGCCGTTCGCACCAGCTCGAGGTTGTCGGGCTCTTCTCGACGCAGCTCCGCGATCTCCGCCTGCGCCTCTTCCGTTCGCTCCAGCCCGATCAAGGCCTGCGAGCGCAGGAAGCGCAGCCAGAGGTCGTCGGCCCCCTTGGCGAGACTGTCATCGGCCGCCGCCAGGGCCTCGTCATAGCGTTCCAGACGCAGCAGATGCCAGCTCATCTGAGACCGCACCTCGGGCTGGTCGATGACCTGCTCGGGCGCCTCTTCGAGGACCCGCAGAGCGGCCTCGTGGTCTCCCCCGTTGCCGTGGTTCTTGGCCAGCTCGATGCGTGCCTGAACCGCCAGCGGGTCGAGCTCGAGGAGCTTTTCGAGAGCCACACTGGCCTCGGCGGTGCGACCGGCATCCTGCAGAGCGTCCGCCAGCAGGGAATAGACCGCCGCCGACTGCGGCCCTTGCCGGACCGCATCCTGCAGCACTTCGGCGGCCTGGTTGGCCTCCCCCTGGCGAAGATAAATCTGCGCCAAGGGCATCATGGTCCGGAGGTCACCGGGAGTCTGGCGGCGAATTCCTTCGAGGGCGGCGAGAGCCGATTCCAGGGAACCCGCTCGCTCGCCCGCCAGGGCGAGATGAATCTGTCCGAGGGCGCGCAGCACATCGAGGTTCTCGGGCGCCACCTCGGCCGCCTTCTCGGCCAGCCGCACCGCTTCGCCGAGTTGCTCGGCTCGACGTTCGGCGGCGCGCGCCCGAGACGCGAGTCGAAACAGGAACTCGGCCCGCTCGATCAGCAGATAGGGTTCATCCGGTGCCAGGGTCTCGGCACGCCGAAAGGCCTCGCCGGCCTCGCGCAGCTCGCCCTCTTCGGCGAGCATCTTGGCAAGGGTGAAGAGGTAGCGGGCGCGGGCGTTGTCCGGTTCGCTTTGCGCCGGGAGTGACGTCGCGAGGAAGGGAAAGATCAGGAAAACACCGAGGAGTAACCTCACCTCCCGAGAATACCCTGCCGCGGCTCGTCTTTACAAGAGCCGAAACTCCCTCCTATAATCGACCTTTGATTCCTAAACGAAAGCGCAATAAGGCTTTAAGCGCCTCAACTCACAACCGACCCGGACGCCTCGATCGCGGAGACCACTGGCCATGAAGAAGCTTGGTGAAGTGCTCGTCGAACGTGGCTGGGCAGGCAGTGCCGACATCGATCGCGCGCTCCACGCCCAGCAGGCCGCCGGTGGCCGCCTCGGAACTTGCCTGCTCGAGGCCTCGATCATCGATGAAACGCGCCTCCTCGAGGCCCTCTCGAGCCAGCTCGAGGTACCGGCCGTCGACCCCGACCGCCTCCGCACCATTCCCGAGGACACCTTTCGCATGGTGTCCAACCGGCTGGTCCGGAAGCTCCGGGCGGTCCCCTTCCGGCAGCGCGGCGACCGCCTCGAGGTCGCCATGCTCGACCCCAAAGACCTCGCCATCCAGGACGAGCTGGCCTTCGCCACCGGCAAGCACATCGAGCCCTTCGTCGCTCCCGAAGCGCGCATCGTCGAGGCCTTGGAGCGCTACTACCAGACCGATTGCCCGGGCCGCATCTCGCGCCTCCTCGATCGCCTCAACCGATCACGCTACCTGTGGAATCAGGAAGAGGACGACTTCGGCAGCGACGCTCTCTTCGCCACCCCGCCGGAGCTCGCTCTCCCGGCGGGCGAAGAAGCCGCCTACGGATCACCCGACGGCGAGGCGGCGGCGACCGCCTCGGCGACGGTGCTCGACGACTTCTCGGCCGAAGCGGTCATCCTGGAGCCGGAGTCGACGATTCAACTGACGGCGGAGCAGGCCTTCACTGTCCTCGCCGCGACCAGCGATCGTGAAACCATCGGCGAGACCCTGACCGACTTTCTCCTGCAGAGTTGCGAGCGCGTCGCCCTCCTCGGAGCGACGCGCCGGGCCTTCGTGCCCTGGAAAGCCGGCGGACAAGGCCTCCAGCACCAGCGCTTCGCCGAGTTCTCGCTCCCCGCGACCCAACCCTCGCTCTTCAAGGCGCTGCGGGAAGGGGTCGATCATCACTTTGGCCCCCTGCCTCCGATGCCCAGCCACCGACGCTTGATGGCCTGCTGGGACGGCGCCATGCCCAAGGTCTGCATCATCGTTCCGATCGCCATCGGCGAGCGCCTGGTGGCGGTACTCTATGGTGACCGTCGGCGCGATGCGGTGGTCGGTCTCGACCTGACCACCTTGCAGCGTCTAGCAAATGTCGCGGCGGCTGCCCTCGAACGCTGTATCGTATTGAAAAAGCAGGCCCAACCAGAGAATTAGGCCGTTGACAGGGTTCAGGGCCGTTGCTACACTCGCGCCCGTTTTGGGGCCCAACTGGAGCATCGATGATCAAAGCTGACATCGTCAATCGCGTGGCCGATGCGACCGACGTGCCGCGGGTGAAGGCCGCCCAGGCGGTCGACACCATCATCGAATCCATGAAGCGCGCCCTCAGCAACGGCAAGCGCATCGAGCTTCGCGGCTTCGGAGTGTTCCAGGTCCGCGACCGCAAGAAGGGCGTCGGTCGCAACCCGAAGACCGGCATCGAAGTCGAGATCACCCCCGGAAAGACGGTCCGCTTCAAGCCCGGCAAAGAGCTCAAAAACCTCTGAGAGCCTGAGCTCGCTCCTCACCTCGTCAGCCAGCGGCTGAAGTCGCCACAGGACCTTCTAGACCACCCCTCAGCGGGCAGGAATGTCGAGGACGAAGGTCACCGGACCTTGGTTGACCAGCGCCACCTCCATGGTGGCGCCGAAACGTCCGTTGGCGACCTCGAAGCCACGCTCCTTCAGTCCCGCGGACAACTCCTCCACCAGCGGCTCGGCGACGGCCGGAGGCGCGGCGCCGTCGAAGGAAGGGCGCCGTCCCTTGGCGAGGGAGCCGGCGAGGGTGAACTGGGAAACCACCAGAAAGGCGCCGCCGACTTGCCCGGCATCGAGGTTCATGTGACCTCGTTCGTCCTCGAACACCCGCAGTCGCGTCAGCTTCTCCACCGCCGCGGCCACCCGAGCGCCGTCGTCGTCAGGCTCGATCGCGACCAGCAGGAGCAGACCTCGTCCGATCGCTCCGACCTCCTCGTCGTCGACCCGCACGGCCGCCGACGAAACCCTCTGCAAGACAATCCTCATCTTTTTCCGTCCTCCTCTGGGAAAGCACCCGACCCTGCGGGCAGGGCATCATAGCGACCCTTTGGTAGGCGCCCCACCACGGCGCCGGACGCGGTCGGTGGCTGTGATACCTTGCCGGCCCAACGATTCAAGGGAGGAGAGGTTCATGGTCAACAAAGTCATTCTCGTCGGCAATCTGGGCCGTGATCCGGAAGTACGGAACACGCCGTCGGGGCAGTCCGTCGCCAGCTTCAGCCTGGCCACCAACCGTCGCTGGACGGACCGCGAAGGCCAGCGTCAGGAGCAGACCGAGTGGCACAACATCGTCTGCTGGGGCAAGCAGGCCGAGATCGCCGGCCGCTTCCTGCAGAAGGGCAAGCAGATCTACGTTGAGGGCCGTCTCCAGACCCGCTCCTGGGACGATCGCAACACCGGCGAGAAGAAATATCGCACCGAGATCGTCTGCGACAACTTCCAGATGCTCGGCCAGCGCGGCGACATGGACGGTGGCGGCGGCTACGGCGGCGGCGGTGGTGGCGGCTACGGAGGCGGAGGCGGAGGCGGAGGTGGCGGCTCCGGCGGCGGTAGCGGCGGCGGTGGGAACGCCGGCGGCGCTCCGGAGATGGACGACGACGACATTCCCTTCTAGCAGGCTGCTGAAAAAGTCCGCTTCGCGTCCTTTTCCAGCCCTGCTAGCTGTGTGTTTCGAGGAGGGCTACGCGCCCCTGACTGCGCGCCCCGGGCTGAGCGCCCCTGACTGCGCGTCCCGCAGCGGCCCAAGAAGCGTGGTTCTTGGGCCTCCTCTACCGTCGCGGCGACTGAGCCGCCGCTGGGCCGGGGGCGCCCAGCCCTCTCGGGCCCGGAAGCAGGTTGCCGATGAGTTTTTCAGCAACCTGCTAGCCCTGGGCCGAAGGCAAGGCTCGATCGAGCGCCTCGAGGCGACGGCGGATCGTCTCGAGGCTCCAGCGCCGGGGCGGTCGCCAGCTCGCCATTCGCCGGCGCAGCTCTGACAGGCGCTCCCCGGCCTGACGCCGCCGGGAGGCCAGCTCCGGAGCCGCCAGCGCCTCCGCCACGGCCGGCGCTTCGGCCAAGCGCCGACAAATCAAAAGACCATCACAGCCGGCTTCGAGGGCTGCCCGGGTGCGTTCCGGCAGAGAACCCCAGCGGTCGAGGGCCTTCATCTCCAGGTCATCGCTGAAGGCGACGCCACGAAAGCCGAGCTCACCTCGCAGGAGATCGCTGGCGATCGCCGGCGACAGCGAGGCGGGACGCGCCGAGCGATCGAGGAGCGCATAGCTGGCGTGGCCCACCATCACCGGGGCATGGCGGTCCCGGAGGGCAGTGAAGGGAGCGAGGTCGTCGGCCAAGGCGGCACGGCTACGATCGATTTCGGAACCCTCGAAATGGGTGTCCTGGGCGGCTCCTCCGAGGCCCGGAAAATGTTTCAGGCAGCCTTCCACGGCAGCGCTCCGCAGGCCCTCGAGGAAGGCTCCGGCGCGCGCCGTCACGGCGCCCGGCCGAGATCCGAGATAGCGCTCGTCGAGAGCGTTGCGGCAGGCCCCGTGGTCGAGATCGACGACCGGGGCGAAGTCGATTCCGATGCCGAAATGATGTAGCGCCGCGCCGATCCAGCGGCCCGCCCGGCGCGCCTGACGCACCGGCTGCCGGGCCAATCGGGCGGCGGCCGGGGCAGCGCCGACGACGGACCTCAGACGATCGACGGGACCGCCTTCGGCGTCGAGGCAGAGCACCGCCCCGGGAACCACTCGGCGCAGCTCCCCGACCAGCCCGTGGAGCTGCGCCGCGTCCTCGATGTTGCGTCCGAAGAGAATCACCCCGAAGGGATCGAGGCGACGCAAAAGGGCGCTTTCGGGCGACGTCAAGGAGGGCCCCTCGAAGCCCACCACCAAGAGCTCGCCGCCGATCATCCTCCGACTCGCGACTTCAGCGAGTGAACCAGGTTGAGGGCCGCCAGCGGGGTGAGCTGATCGACGTCCGTTTCCTGGAGGATCGAGGCCACCACCTGCTCCGCCGGTACGAACAGCGGAAGCTGGTCCGCCTTGGCCCCTTCCGGCACCGAGCCGGCGGCGAGCCGCGGCCGCCCCTGAGGGTCATACTCCTGGGACTCGAGATTGGCGAGCACCTCGCCGGCCCGCTCCACCACCGTCTCCGGCAGGCCCGCCAGGCGCGCGACATGCAGGCCGTAGGACTTGTCGGCGCTTCCCGGCACCACCCGGCGCAGGAACACGATGCGATCGCCCCACTCCTTCACCGCCAAGGTGCGGTTGACCACCCCCGGCAGCAGCGTGGCGAGCTCCGTCAGCTCATGGTAGTGGGTCGCGAAGAGGGTCTTCGGCCGGCGATGCTGGTGCAGATACTCGACGATCGCCCAAGCCAGGGAGAGGCCGTCGAAGGTCGCCGTTCCGCGCCCGACCTCGTCGAGCACCACCAAGCTCTCGTGAGTGGCGTGGCGCAGAATGTTGGCGGTCTCGATCATCTCGACCATGAAGGTCGACTCGCCCCGGGCGAGGTCGTCGCTCGCTCCGACGCGGGTGAAGATGCGATCGACCACGCTCAGGCGGGCTTCGGCCGCCGGGACGAAACTGCCGGCCTGGGCCATCAGCGAGATCAAGGCCACCTGTCTCAAGTAGGTCGATTTGCCGCCCATGTTGGGACCGGTGAGCAGCACGATGCGGGCCTCTTCGGCGTCGAGCTCGACATCGTTGGGCACGAAATCCTCGAGGCTCGTCCGCTCGACCACCGGATGACGGCCCTCGCGAATGTCGAGGGCACCACCGGCCGCCGCCATCACCGGCTCGACGTAGCCGCGGCGGTCGGCGACCTCGGCGAAGGCCGCCAGGGCATCGATCTCACCGACCGCCTCGGCGAGGCTGGTCAAGGCGGCGCCGGCCGCGACGATCCCGAGGCGGAGCTCTTCGAAGAAACGCTGCTCGAGGGCCACCTGCTGCTCCTCGGCGGACAGAATCTCCTCCTCGAGCTCCTTGATCTCAGGGGTGATGTAGCGCTCCGCATTGACCAGCGTCTGCTTGCGGATGTAGTGCTCCGGCACCAGGTCCTGATTCGCTTTGGTGACCTCGATGTAATAGCCGAAGACCCGGTTGTAGCGGATCTTCAGGGAAGTGATGCCGGTAGCTTCTTTCTCGCGTGCCTCGAGGGCCAGAATGTGCTGCTTGCTGTTGCGCGCCAGCGAGCGGACGCGGTCGAGCTCGTCGTCGAAGCCGGTGGCGATCACTCCGCCGTCCTTGAGGCTGGCCGCCGGCTCGGCCTCGAGGCTGCGCGTCAAGCGCTCGCCGAGATCGGCACAGGGATCGATGCGGGCAAGATCCGCCAGCACGCCGCTCGGTGAATCGGCGATGGTGGCGAAGATTTCCGGCACCACGGTCAGGCTGTCGCGCAGCGCCGCCGCCTCGCGGGGCGTCAGGGAGGCCAGCACGGCGCGCCCGAGCAGGCGCTCCGGGTCCCCCACCGAAGCCAGCAGATGGCGCACCCGCTCCCGTTCCGCGGGCGCCTCGCGCAGGGCTCGAACGGCACGATGGCGGCGGGCGATCTCCGGCGGCTGGCGCAACGGCCGGCGCAGCCAATCCTTGAGGGTGCGGCCGCCCGGTGCCGTCACCGTCCGGTCGAGGACGCCGATCAAGGTGCCCTTGCGACCGCCCTCGCGCAGACTGCGGAAGATCTCCAGATTGGCCACCGTGGTGGCGTCGACGATGGCGCGATCAGCCGCCGTCCTCACCTCCAGGGTCTGGATGTGGGACAGCTCGCTGCGCTGCGTTTCGCGCGCGTAGGCGAGGGCGGCGGCGGCGGCCTGAATCGCCACTTCTCCCTTTTCGAGCCCGAAGCCGCGCAGGGACGCGGTGCCGAAGTGGCGCTCCAGGAGCTCCGCGGAGCGCGCCCGGTCGAGTAGGCGGTCGCCTTCGAGGGGAGTCCGGCAGGGCGCCTGGCTCTCGATCCAGCGGGCCATCTCCGAGGGCACCTCGTCGGGCTCGTAGAGGACCTCCCGCGGCCGGCTGAGCTCGAGGTCCTCGAGGCCCTCCTCGGAGCTCGCCCAGCGGCGCAGAACGAAGGCACCGGTCGAAACATCGAGGGAGGCCATCGCGCCCTCCTCGCGCCGATCGTCCCAGGCCACCGCCGCCAGCAGGTTTTCCTCTTTGCCGTCGAGCAGACTGGGGTCGCTCACCGTGCCCGGCGTCACCACCCGGGTGACCTCCCGCCGCACCAAACCCTTGGCCTGGGCCGGATCCTCGACCTGGTCGCACACCGCCACTCGCAAGCCGGCCTCGAGGAGCTTGCCGATGTAGCCCTCGATGGCGTGGTGCGGCACGCCGCACATGGGCGTTTCGTTGGCCGTCCCCTTCTGCCGGGCGGTGAGCTGAACATCGAGAATCGGCGCCGCCGTCACCGCATCTTCGAAGAACAGCTCGTAGAAGTCGCCCATGCGGTAGACCACGATGGCGTCGGGGTGTTCGGCCTTCACCTCGAGGTAGTGCCGCAGCATCGGAGTGAGCTTTCCACCGACCTTTTTCGACGCCTTTTTCGACATGGCGCCGAAGTATACTCGCGCCACCATGGAGCGCCCCCTTCTGGTCCTCGACAGCGCCTCGCCGGTGGTCGGCGTCGCCCTCGCCCGGCAGGGTCAGTTGCTGGCTTCGGACCACGAAGGTCTGCGCAGCTCGTCCCGTCGTCTGCTGCCGATGATCGATGGCTGTCTCGAGCGCGGCGACACCACTCTCGAAGGCCTCGCCGGCATCGTGGTCCTGGCCGGACCCGGCAGCTTCACCGGTCTGCGGGTCGGCATGGCGACGGTCCTCGGCCTCCACCAGGCCACCGGCATCGCGGTCACCACCGTTCCGACCCTCGAAGCGCTCGCCTTCGGCAGTTCCGACGAGCTGATCACCGTGGTCGACGTGCTGCGCGGCGACTGGGCGGCCCAGTGGTTCTCCACCGGCGAGCTCCAGGGGCCGGCCGAGCGCCTGTCGCGCCAGCGTTTGATCGCCCTCGCCGAACGCCATCGGGCTCGGCTGCGCGGCTTCGGCGCCAGCGCCCTCGATGGCGAGGTTCCGCTGCCCGCCGGAGACGATCCGGAGGACCTCGCCGAGCAGGCGGCGCGCCACCTCAGCGAGCGCGAGCTGGAATGGAACCCCGCCGGCTTGATCTCGCCGCTCTACTTCCGACCACCGGCGACGACGCCGCCCGGTCCGCCGAAGCGCCTGCTGCAATTCCGCAAGGAATGAGGCGGCGGCGTCTCGACATCGTTCCCGCCGAGGCTCGCCACGGCGCGATCCTGGCGGACCTCGAGGCGGCTTGCTTCGACACCCCCTGGAGCGAGAGCCAGCTCCTCGGCGAGTTGGTCAAGGCGGGAGGGCAAGGCTGGATCGCCCATCGCGTGCCCTCGGCCGTCGCCTACGCCCTCTTCACGACCGTGGCCGACGAAGCGGAGCTCCTGCGCCTGGCGGTTCTTCCGGCCCATCGCGGTGCCGGCTGTGCCGACGCCCTGCTGCGCCGCGGACTCGGCAGGCTCGCCAGCCAGGGCATCACGCGCTGCCACCTCGAGGTCGCCGAGGACAACCGCCCGGCCCTCGCCGTCTACCGGCGCCACGGCTTCCGCGCCGTCGGCCGGCGGCCCGGCTACTACCGCCGGGGGGTCGATGCCGTCTTGATGGCGCGGCCGCTCGAGCGCGACGGCAGGGCCTCGGAGGCCCGGACCACTCCAGCCGGTAGGCCTTGACGGCGATCGAACCACCCGCCGGGGCGGTTGCCCGTCCATCGATCGCAGTGCTACCCTTGGACCGCCTCCGATGACGACCGAAGAGATCGCAATTCCGGGGTGCTGAAGACACCCCCACTCCCGCTCCTTCCCGCGTTCGCCGGGTTTCCTGCGGTCGTCGTCCGTCCCCAATTCGAAAATCTGGTTCCCCGTCGCTCGTCCCTCGGCGCTGCCGCGGACGGGTCGATTTTTCTTGGTCTCGGCCAAGCTTCCGGACTCGCTGTCGCGGCAGCGACGCGCCGGCCCTCGGCCGCTACCTTCACCTCCCGAGAGGAGACTGCATGAGTGCACAAACCGACCTGAAGGAAGAGCTTCTGAAGACCGACGAAGAATTCCGCAGCCTGTTCGACGAGCACCAGCAATGTGAGCGGCGCCTCGACCGGCTGCAGCAGACCCCCGACTACACCCTCGACGACGAGCTCGAGGCCAAGAAGATCAAGGTTCACAAGCTGGCCCTCAAAGACCGCATGTACGAGATCATGCGGCAGCACCGTCCGGCGGTCGCCGCCTCCGCCTGATGCTTCACCGGCCGGGCGCCCCCCCGCGGGCGCCCAGCGCCGTTGACCGCCCCTTCCTCACCACCGGGAGCACATCTCCCGCGCTGCCGCCGAGCCGCGACAACCTGTTAGCAGGCTGCTGAAAAAGCCGCGTGGCGGCTTCTTCAACGCCTGCTGTTTGTTTCAGGGGGGCTAAAGGCGCCCCCCTCAGGCACTCGCACATGTCGTGCGCCTTCACCCCCGTCCTCGGCGGCTTTCGCCGCCGCCTCGCCCCTCGGGCTCGGGAACTCTTGAGAACCAAAGATGCGCCGAGTCAAGAGTTTTTCAGCAAGCTGCTAGCAGGCTGCTGAAAAAAG